>JANOFA010000790.1:0-2575 GCA_031413355.1 Gemmatimonadota bacterium
CTGCCCGCGGCTTGCGCTCAAGCGCCAGATCGTGGCGGCGAAGGACATGGGCTACACGATGATGGCGGGGTGTGAGGTCGAGTTCTTCCTGTTCGAGAAGGATGCGCAGGGGAATCCCAGCCTCACGACCCACGATGCCGGCAGCTATTTCGACCTGACCCCGGTGGACAAAGGGGAGGCGCTGCGCCGCCTGATCGTGCAGGACCTGGAGCTGATGGGCTTTGAGGTGGAGGCGGCGCACCACGAGGTGGCGCCGGGGCAGCACGAGGTCGACTTCCGCTACGCCGATGCGCTCACCACGGCCGACAACATCGCCACCTTCAAGTTCGTGGTGCGCAGCCTGGCTCACCGGCACGGCTTCGTGGCGTCGTTCATGCCCAAGCCGATCATGGGCCAGGCCGGCAGCGGGATGCATACCCACCAGAGCCTGTTCCGCGACGGGGAGAATTCCTTTTTCGACCCGGCGACGGAACAGCAACTCTCCCAGGTCGCGCTGTCCTACGTCGAGGGACTGCTGCAGCATGCCCGCGGCTTCTGCGCCCTCACCAACCCGCTGATCAACAGCTACAAGCGCCTGGTGCCGGGCTACGAGGCGCCGGTGAATGTCGCGTGGAGTGTGCGGAACCGCTCGCCGCTGGTGCGGATCCCGGAGCGGCGCGGCGAGGGCACCCGCTGCGAGCTCCGGATGCCGGATCCCTCCGCCAATCCCTACCTCTCGCTCACCGTGCAGCTGGCGGCGGGGCTCGATGGCGTGGCGAAGCAGATGGAATGTCGGGAACCGGTGAACCGCAACATCTTCCGGATGAGCTTCCGCGACCGGCGGAAGTACCAGATCGACGACCTCCCGCGCGACCTGCACGAGGCACTCGACCGGTTCGAGAAGGACGACGTGATCAAGGCGGCGCTCGGTGAACATCTCACCGAGCGGTTTCTGGAGGCGAAGCGTGATGAGGTGGAACGCTTCAACCGCGAAGTGACCGAGTGGGAGGTCAGGAGTTACCTGGGGCAGTATTGAGTCGAAGACAGCCGTCAGCCGTCAGCCATCAGCCATCAGCCTTCAGCATTAGGCGTTCAGCGACGCCCAACCGCCCAACCGCCCAACCGCCCAATCGCCTAATCGCCTAATCGCCTAATCGCCTAATCGCCGAATCGCTATCGCCTACCGACCCACAGTCGCTTCAACATCTGGATCTGACCGGTGTGATAGGCGTCGTGCAGTGCGACACCGATCAGCATTTCGCCGAAGGTCCACTTCTTGGCCGCCCGCGGGATCCGGCCCAGTCGGGCGGGAGCGAATGCTTCGATCGCCTCGTTCAACAGCCGATGCTCCTGCGCCAGCAGCGTGCGATCGGCCTTCCACGCCGCCTCGTCGGCGCGCACCGGCATGGCGGGGAAGTTGGCCGGGCTACGGGGGAAGCGCGGGATCGGCTCATGCACCAGGTGACGCCGCACGGTGTACTTCCAATAGGCGATGTGCAGCGTCAGCCGCCAGATGCTGGAACGCCCCGGTGCCGGGGTCCAGTGCGCCTCTGCCGCACTCACCCCGCGCAGGGCGCCGACCGGTGTCGGGCCGCCATGCCACGCCTGTCCCCGCGCTGGGGAGATCGCCTGCCCCACCAGATCCACCGCCGCCCGCGTCATGGTCCGTTCTCCTGTACCTGGGCAAGCAGTTCCCGGACGATGAGTTCCGGCTGCTCCTCATGGATGTGCAGTCCCGCGCCCGGCACCGTGACCTCGGTGAAGCTGTGCAGCCGCTGGCGCAGCGCCCGGATCCTGCCAGCACTGACCCCCCCGTCGTGGGCGGCGCCTCCGACCAGCAGACGCACCGGTACCGTGATCCTCCCAAGCCGGGGCGTGAGCGGCTCGGGTTCGACGGCCCGCTGCATTCCTTTGAGCGCCCGCAGCACCGCGCCCACGTCGCCGGCCGAGCCGGCGGTGTAGTTGTCGATGGCCGTTTCAGTCACCCAGGTGGTGTCGCCCGAGCTCGCGATCAGCCCCTTCTTGAGCTCTTTCCGGACTCGACCCCGCCCGGCAAAGATGCGCACGAGAAAAGCGAACTTGAGCGCCGTCTTCACCCCCGGCACCGCCGCAGTCTCCAGCGCTCCGCCCTCGACCAGCAGCAGGCGCCCCACCAGTTCGGGGCGGGCGAGCGTGAGCCGGAGTGCGATCGCCGTTGCGTACTGGCTGACACGGACACTGTGCCCATGTGTGTATGGATCCTTTGCTTCCAGTGCCTCGGCCAGCGCTTGCACGCCGCCGAGGAACTGCTGCTCGATACGTCGCGCCTGCGCCTGTACCTTTTGCTCGAGGCGGGTCTGGTATTCGCGATTCTCGAGAACCAGCCGCCGCCGTTCGAGGACCGAGGTGATCCGGGCGCGCACTTCCTCGAGATGGAATGGTTTGGTCAAGTAGTCGAGCGCGCCGATCGAGAGGCAGCTGACGGCCGTCTGTACGTCACCGTTGCCGCTGATCATCATGACCGCGGCGTCCGGCCAGCGAGAACGCAACTCGCGCAACAGTGAGAAGCCGTCCATCTTCGGCATTTCGATGTCCGTCAGGATCAATGTCGCAGGAC
>JANOFA010000791.1:0-1643 GCA_031413355.1 Gemmatimonadota bacterium
GGCAGAGATGGGCGTGGACGGTCGAGTCCTGTCGGTGTCGGCCCTGGTGTCGCTGCTGGTGGGCGTGCTCTTCTCGCTGCCTGCGCTGTGGGGCGGGGTGGCACGGCCGAGCGCCATCGGACTCCGCGAAGGTGGGCGCACCACGGCGGGCACGACGGCGGGTCGCTTCCGCGGCGGACTGGTCATCGCCCAGGTGGCGCTGGCGCTGGTGCTGCTGTTCGGCGCCGGGCTGCTGGTCCGATCGCTGCAGCGACTGGCGGCGGTGGACCCGGGCTTCGATCCGCGTCAGCTCGTGACCGCGCAGGTCAACCTGCCCAGTGCGAGCTACCCCGACGACGCGCGGCAGGACGTTTTGTATCGCCAACTGCTCGAGCAGCTCCGTGCCGCCCCCGGGATCGAGGCCGCTGGCCTGGTCACCTTCGTGCCGTTCATGGGGGCGGGGTCGGCGACCTCGTTCACGGTCGTGGGCCGTCCCCGGCCGGCGATGGGCGAGGAGCCGGTCGCCGATATCCGCGTGGTGGATCCGGGTTACTTCGATGTGATGAAGATTCCGCTTCGCCGCGGTCGTGCGCCAACGGCGGTCGATGGGGCTGGAGCGCGGCCGGTGGTGGTGATCAACGAGACGATGGCGCGCCAGCTCTGGCCTGATACCGATCCCATCGGCCAGCGGGTGCAGGTAAGCTGGTGGAATGAGCAGGCGATGCCGGAGGTGATCGGGGTGGTGGGCGACGTGCGGCGCGCCGGTCTCGATGAAGAGCTGCGGCCGATGATCTACTATCCGCTGGGACAGAGCCCGACTGGGGGCAGCATGATGCTGGTCGTGCGTACTCGGGGCGATGCGACCGCGGCGACGACGGCCGCCATCCGGGGGACGCTCCGCGAGATCGATCCCACCCTGCCGCTGAGCGATATGGCAACGATGTACACCCGGCTTGCGGCATCAATGACGGACCGGCGCTATCCGATGCTGCTGCTGGGGCTCTTCGCGGGGCTGGCGCTGACACTCGCCGCGATCGGCCTGTACGGGGTGCTTTCCTTCGCGGTGGGGGAGCGCACCAAGGAACTTGGCCTGCGGATGGCGCTGGGCGCCCGGCCCGCCGATGTTGTCGGGATGGTGATTCGTGGCGGGCTCTCCCTCACCTTCGTCGGCCTGGTGCTGGGGGCGGTGGCGGCGGCGGCCCTCTCCCGAGTGCTGGGTCACCTGCTGTACCAGGTGCCGGCCACCGACGCGGTCACGTTCGGGGTGGTGGCGCTGCTGCTGCTGTTCGTGGCTGGACTCGCCTGCCTGGTTCCCGCCCGCCGGGCGGCACGGACCGATCCGATTATCGCGCTCCGCTCCGATTGAGCGCCGCACCCCTGCTGGAGCCCGTGATGATCAGATTGGTCGATCTCGAGAAGTCGTTCGCCACCAAGCCCTCGCCCACCTTCGTGCTGCGGCGCATTGCGCTCGAGATCCAGGCCGGCGATTTCGTCACGATCATGGGACCCTCGGGCGCCGGCAAGTCATCGCTGCTCTCCATCCTCGGCATGCTCGATGGCGACTACACCGGCGAGTACTGGTTTGATGGCCAGGCGGTGCACGGGATCAAGCCCAAGGTCCGGGCGGATCTGGCGCGGAGCAGCGTCGGCTTCGTGTTCCAGCA
>JANOFA010000792.1:0-5595 GCA_031413355.1 Gemmatimonadota bacterium
GCTTCGTCATCTGCTCCTTCTGCCCCCCGGCCCTATGACTTCGATCCCAACGCACTGCCGGCGCCGTACAATCACAGCAACGTGGATTCCGACGAGGTCCTGTTCTACGCCTCCAGCGAGTTCATGAGCCGCAAGGGAATCGAATACGGCAGCATCACCCATCACCCCGACGGCCTGCCGCACGGGCCCCATCCGGGGCGGGCGGAGGCCAGTATCGGCGCGAAGGCGACGAACGAACTGGCGGTGATGATGGACTCCTTCCGCCCACTGCATGTGGCCAAGCCCGCCATGGCGTTCGAGGATGGCCGGTATCACCAGAGCTGGGTCGAGGGACAGCACGAGCAGTTCAACCCGCCGACGTCGTGAGCACAGCGAGTGAGGAGTAGGGAGTGAAGGGGAGCTGCTTTCCTCCTCACTCCTCACCCGCCCACTCGTCGTTATGCCTGAGCCCCTCTGGTCCCCCTCACCTGAGCGCATCGCGCGGGCCAACCTCACCCGGTTTACCGCGCGCTACCTGCCCGGCGCCGTACGGGCGCCTCAGCGGGTCGCCCCTGCGCGACCTGCGGCGCATCTGCCTGCCCCGGAATATGCCCGGCTGTGGCAGTGGTCGGTCGACCATCCGGAGCAGTTCTGGCCTGCTGTCTGGGATTTCGGTGGCGTGATCGCCGAGGAGATCGCGCCGGGCCGGCAGTGGGAGGCGGTGCTCGAGGGCGGGGAGCGGATGGCCCCACCCGATGCGGCGCTGGGGCCGCGCTGGTTTCGTGGCGCCCGGCTCAACTTCGCCGAGAACCTGCTGCGCTTCGACGATGACAGGCCGGCCCTCGTGAGCTGGAATGAGCAGGGTCGGCAGCGGGAGTTGAGTTTCCGTCAGCTCAATGCGGAGGTGGCGCGCTGGGCGGCGGCACTCGCGGCCAGCGGCGTCGGTCCGGGTGATCGCGTTGCCGGTTTCCTGCCCAACATCCCCGAAGCGGTCATCGCCATGCTCGCGACGGCGAGCCTCGGCGCGGTCTGGTCGTCCTGCTCCCCCGATTTCGGGGAGCGGGCGGTGCTCGACCGGTTCGGCCAGATCCGGCCAACGGTGCTGATCGCGGTGGATGGCTATCGCTACGCCGGCACGGAGATCGATCTCTCCGACCGGGTTCGCGCGGTGGCCGCCGCGCTGACCGAGACGAAGGTGATCGTCGTCGTGCCGTATCTCAAGCAGACTTCTACCCTGATCGCCCCGCGCCTCGCGCCACTTTCCGCCTGGCTCACTGCCGGCGCGTCAGCCCCGCCGCCGGTTCGCCTGCCCTTCGACCACCCGCTCTACATCGTCTACTCCTCCGGCACCACCGGCCTGCCCAAGTGCATCGTGCATGGTGCTGGCGGGACCCTGCTGCAG
Source organism: Gemmatimonadota bacterium (assembly GCA_031413355.1). Taxonomy (GTDB): domain Bacteria; phylum Gemmatimonadota; class Gemmatimonadetes; order Gemmatimonadales; family GWC2-71-9; genus JADJOM01. The sequence continues at coordinate 1,382 of JANOFA010000792.1, forward strand.
CACCTCAAGGAGCTGCAGCTGCACACCGATCTCAGCCGGGAGGACCGGATTTTCTACTTCACCACCTGCGGGTGGATGATGTGGAACTGGCTGGTCTCCAGCCTGGCCGTTGGCGCCACGGTGGTGCTGTACGATGGTGCCCCGATGGCGCCGTCGAAGGACATCCTCTGGCAGCTGGTCGCGGAGGAGCGGGTGACCGTCTTCGGGACCAGCGCGAAATACCTGGCCCTGTGCGAGAAGGAATCGCTCCTGCCCGGCACAGCACACGATCTTTCCGCGCTCCGCTGCATTCTCTCGACCGGCAGCCCGCTTGCGGTGAACAGCTACGACTATGTTTACCGGCAGAAGCCGGATCTGCACCTCGCAAGCATCAGCGGCGGGACCGATATCCTCTCCTGTTTCGCGCTCGGCAACCCGACCGCTCCGGTCTGGCGCGGCGAGCTCCAGTCCCGCGGACTGGGCTTGGCGGTCGATGTCTTCGGGCCCGACGGGGCGAGCGTAATCGGGCAGCCCGGTGAGCTGGTCTGTACCCGGCCCTTTCCCAGCATGCCGGTGGCCTTCTGGGATGATCCCGACGGCACGAAGTACCGGGCCGCGTACTTCGACCACTTCCCCAACACCTGGCGCCATGGCGACTGGGCCGAGCGGACCGAGCACGATGGCCTCATCATCCATGGCCGGAGCGACGCGACCCTCAATCCCGGCGGTGTGCGGATCGGAACCGCGGAGATCTATCGGCAGGTGGAGCAGCTTGACGAGGTGCTGGAAAGCCTGGTGGTCGCGCAGGAATGGGAGGACGATGTCCGCGTCGTGCTCTTCGTGCGACTGCGGGACGGCGTGTTGCTGGATGACGCGCTGCGCGAGCGGATCCGTCGGGAAATCCGGGCCCATGCGAGCCCGCATCATGTCCCCCGAAAGATCATTCAGGTGACCGATCTGCCCCGAACCATCAACGGCAAGCTGTCCGAGCTGGCGGTCCGCGCGGTGGTGCATGGTCGCCCAGTCGGGAACCGGGAGGCGCTCGCCAATCCCCAGGCGCTGGAACTGTTCCGCGATCTCGCGGAGCTCGCCTCATGACCGCGGTTCGTGCCCTGCTCACCGGACTCATCGATTACGCCGGTCTCTTTCCGCCTGCCGGCCTGGACATGGCGAAGGCGGTGGAGAACTACGCCACCTACCAGTCGCGCCCCGACGCGTGGGCGCTGGGCCGCTTCGTGCTGCCGGTGGCGAGGCTCGACGCCTTTGCCTCCGCGCTGGAGCTGTTGCCCGCGGACGTTCGGCGTGGGGCGCGCTGGCCGGTCACCGCACTGCTGGCTGCTGATCCCGTCGCCGACATGTGTGCCGTGTCGCTGTTCAATGAACGCCACGCCGCCGGTGGCCCGCAGGTGCTGTCGCTGGAAGGAAAGGCGGCGACCGTCGCCCAGGTGCACGCGGTCCGTACGCCGGTGCCCATGAGCCACGACCTGTACCTCGAGCTCCCGCTCACGCCGGATCTGCCGAATCTGGTTGACGCGGTGAAGGACGCCGGAGCGTTCGCCAAGATCCGGACGGGCGGGGTGCAGGCGACCGACATTCCGGCCCCGGAGGCTGTCCTCGCCTTTCTCACTGCCTGTGCCGACGCAGCGTTGCCGTTCAAGGCGACGGCCGGGCTGCATCATCCGGTGCGCGGGATGGCGCCGCTCACCTATCTGACAGGCAGCGCCGGTGCGACGATGTTCGGTTACCTGAACGTCTTCCTCGCCGCCACCGCACTCTGGCATGAGCGGCCCGAGTCCGAGGTGCTTGCGCTGCTGTCGCGTGAAGAGGGGCAGACGCTGCGCTTCGGCCCCGATGCGCTGCTGTGGGGAGGCATGCGCTTTTCCGCCGATGAGCTGGCCGCGACCCGGCGAGACTTTGCCCATACGATCGGTTCCTGCTCCTTTCTGGAGCCGGTCACCGAAATTTGCCAGCTTGGGGCGCGGCTTGAGGCCGTGCCGACCTGAGGACCTTCATGACCCAGCCCCTCCTTGATCAGACGCATGACCCCCGGCAGCGCAGCTGGGTGGGTTCCGCCAATGAGGCGGGGGCACCATTCCCGCTGCAGAATCTGCCGCTCGGGGTGTTTCGCACCGGTCAGGCGGAGGCGGCCCGCATCGGAGTGGCCATCGGTGATCAGGTGCTCGATCTCAAGGCCGCCGTCGAGGCCCGGGTGCTGGACCTGACCGGACCACTGGCATGCGCCGTCTTTGCCCCCCGGCTGAACGACCTGATGCGGCTCGGCGCTGGTCCCCGCCGGGCGCTGCGCCACGCGGTGCATGCGCTGTTGAGCGACGGCCATCCGGTGGCGAACGACCCCGACGTGCGGGCCGCGATCCTCCACCCACGAGCCGCGGTGGAACTGCTCCTCCCGGCCGAGGTCGGCGACTACACCGATTTTTATGCTTCCATCTATCACGCCACCAACGTCGGCTCGATGTTCCGCCCCGACAATCCGCTGTTGCCCAACTACAAGTGGGTGCCGATCGGCTACCATGGGCGCGCCTCCTCGGTGGTGGTGAGCGGAACGCCCGTCCGGCGACCGTCGGGACAGCGGAAGGCGCCCGATGCGGCCGCTCCGGAATTCGGCCTCACCCGCCAGCTCGATTACGAGCTGGAGATCGGTGCCTGGATTGGTCCGGGCAACGCCTCGGGGACCACGATCGGGATCGATGAGGCGGAGAGTCACCTCGCCGGCATCTCGCTGCTGAACGACTGGTCGGCGCGCGACGTGCAGTCGTGGGAGTATCAGCCGCTGGGCCCCTTTCTGGCCAAGAACTTCCTCACCTCGGTGTCGCCTTGGGTCATCACTCCGGAGGCACTGGTCCCCTTCCGGGTCCCCGCTCCCGAGCGCCCCGCCGGCGATCCGGCGCCGCTGCCATATCTCAACGGCCCAGCCGACCGCGCGTCCGGCGCGCTCGCGGCGACGCTGGAGGTCACGCTGGCGAGTGCGCGCATGCGGCGGGACGGCGTGGCGCCGGTGCGGCTGAGCACGACGGACTTCCAGCGAATGTACTGGACTCTGGGTCAGCTGGTGACGCATCACGCCAGCAACGGCTGCAATCTCAGGCCCGGCGACCTGATCGGGAGCGGCACGGTGTCAGGTCCCGGCAAGGAGGAGCGTGGCTGCCTGCTCGAACTCACCTGGCGCGGGCAGGAGCCATTGACCCTGCCCACCGGCGAGACCCGCACCTTCCTCGAAGACGGGGACGAGGTCGTGTTCACCGGCTGGTGCGATCGCCCGGGCGCCGCGCGGATTGGCCTGGGGGAGTGCAGAGGGATAGTCATCGCCGACGGGAGCTGAGGCCCGCGGCTGTATCTGGTCCTGAGGGACAGGAGGAGTATCCATCATGGCGACTGCAGCGACCACGGGCATCCCGATTGGTCTCACGACGACCCGTGCCCCGTTCATCGAACAGATGCAGGCAGCGGGGAAGCTCTATATCGGCCAGCCGTACGAGCTGTACAGCGAGGACAACCATCGCACCTGGGGCCGGTTGCTGGAACGGATGCGGCCCCGCTGGGAGCAGTACGCCAACGCCAGGTTCCTCGAAGGGGTCGAGACCCTGCACTTGGATACCCAGCGTGTGCCCCGGCTGGAGGACATCAACCGCTTCCTCGAGCCGCGCACCGGGTTCTCCGCCAAGCCGGTCAGCGGATACGTCCCCGCCTACCTGTTCTTCGACTGCCTGAAACGGCGTGAGTTCCCCACCACGATCACCGTGCGGGACGGCAGTTCGCTCGACTACCTCCCCGAGCCCGACATCTTCCACGATGTGGCGGGCCATGTGCCGATGCATACCGATCCGGCTTTCGCCGAAGCACTGGTCAAGTTCGGCGGGTGCGCTGAGCGGGCAGCACGCCGCGTCGGCGAGATCCGGGATGAGGCGGAGCGCATCCGCGTGCTGACCAGCGTCGTGAAGGGATTGGCCCGCTTCTTCTGGTTTACCATCGAGTTCGGCCTCATGCGCGAGCGCCAGGGTGTCGCCATCGCCCCCGGCCATTGCCGGGCCTACGGGAGCGGCCTGCTCTCGAGTTACGGCGAGCTGGCCCACTGTATCGACTCACCCGATGTGCAGCGGGTCCCGGCCCAGATCGAGTGGATGGTCAATCAGTACTTCGAAATCGATCACTTCCAGCCGCTGCTCTTCGTCATCGAGGACTTCGAGCACCTCTTCTACCTCGTGCATGAGCTGGAA
>JANOFA010000793.1:0-2837 GCA_031413355.1 Gemmatimonadota bacterium
GGCTTGTCGAGATACGGCGCCAGCACCGCAGCCGTCCGTGCTTCCAGGACACCGTCAGCGTAAAGCTTGACAGTGTTGACCGTCAACCGGCTTCCCCGGCGATACTGCTCCCGCAGCCCGCGGAGTCGTACCGCCTCAGCCTCGACCGGCCCTTCCTCGCTGTTCAGCGCCGCCGTCACCCGTGCTGTCAGCTCCCCCCGTGCATCCAGCGCATGATACGCCGTGAGGTATTCGGGACCCGCGTCGGCATCGGTGATGCTGGTGATGCCCAGCCGATTCGCCTCCTTCAACGCACGACGCACCGCGCCCAGCCGTTCCTCCGGCGTGTACGGCACCAGGTGCCGCGTGATCAGCGCGATGGCCGACTCGCGCAGCGTCCCGCTCGGTTCACCAGTGCGGGCATCGCGCTCGATCCGCCCACCCGGCGGGTCCTCCGTATCGCGGTTGATCCCGGCGAGCGCGAATGCTGCGGAGTTGGCCCAGCCGGAGTGTCCGTCGGCGGCATAGAAGAACGCGGGACGCGTCGGCACAACCCGGTCGAGCAGCTCACGCGAGGGATTGGCGCCGGGAAAGACAGGGAGCTGCCAGCCGTTGCCCCGAATCCATGCCACGTCGGGATGCGCGGCCGCATACGCACGGATGATCCCTTCCACCTCGGCCGGCGTCTTCGCATCGTAGAGATTGCACTCGCCGAGCTCAAGCCCGCCGGACAGTGGATGGGCGTGGGTATCCTGGAACCCGGGCAGGACCATGCGGCCCGCCAGATCGACGACGCGGGTGCTGGCGGTGACGTAGGGCAACACCCCGGCATCGTCGCCCACGTACGAAATGTGTCCCTCGCGCACCGCGATCGCCTCGGCCCAGGGCCGCTCGGGCCACATGGTGTAGATCGCACCGCCGCGCAACACCAGGTCCGCGGGCAGGACCGGCGCGCGCCGCTCAAGCTGACATCCGAGCCCGGCGCAGGTGAGGGCGAAAAAGATCAGAGAGCGTCGCATGATGCCCAGAGTGGAATGGGGAACCGGCACGCGCTACCGCGTCAGGGTCCAGATCGGGAGTTCGCTCAACCAGTCGTTGGGATCCACCACGAATCCTTCCAGCCGCCGAGAAGCCGCCGCGATCCGGGCGGGGAAATAAAGGAACAATGCAGGGCATTGGCGTGGAGCGTGTCCATCGCCAATCGCCAATCGCCAATCGCCTAATCGCCTAATCGCCCAATCGCCCAATCGCCTAATCGCCTAATCGCCCAATCGCCTAATCGCCCAATCGCCCAATCGCCTACAAATATTTCTCCCCCAAGACCCGCAGATGATGCAATTCATGCCCCGCCATGATCCACGCGAGGGCCCGCGCCGACACCGGCTTTTCGCTGGCGATACCGCGCCGTTCGAGACGGGAGGGGTCCAGGCTGCGGAGCAGGGAGAGAGTAGCATCGCGCACCGTGGCGAACTCGGCGGCGACATCGGCGAGCGAGCGCTCCTCAAAGCGGCCCTCCGGCACGTAGACATTCTCGTCGAAACTGGCGAGCGGTGTCGCATCACCCCGCGCGATCCGCAGCAGCCGGTAACAGAAAATTCGCTCTGCATCGGAGAGGTGTCCCACGACTTCGCACACGGTCCACTTGCCGGGAGCGTAGCGATAGCCGCCCTTGGCGGCGGGGATGCCGGCGAACAGCGCGGTGGTCGTTGCGCGGGAGGCGGTCAGCACGGGGAGCGCATCGTCGCCAGGCACCTGCGAAATATATTGGCCGTAGTAGGGCGCGTACTCGTCGGGAGCAGGACGGGCAATCAGCATGGGAGGATCAGGGAGTGGGAGAACAACCGGCGTGCGGGCATGCTCGAAAATGTCTCGCTTTTTCGAGAATACAACCCAGGGACGACGGGGGGGCCATCAGCGGTCAGCGGTCAGCGGCCAGCGATCAGCGGTCAGCGGTCAGCGGTCAGCGATCAGCGGTCAGCGGTCAGCGATCAGCGGTCAGCGGTCAGCCTTGCCCTCCTCCCTGCCACCTGCCCCCTGCCACCTGCCCCCTGCCACCTGCTCCCTGCCCCCTGCCACCTGCCAACCGGCTGGATCGCCCCATTGCACCTGTATCGCCCCATGCAGAAAGATGAGCTGTGGTCCCGCTCACAACCCGCTGATAAGACGATGTTCGGCAACACGTTGTATCACATGCCAGGGTGCGGCTCGCAGATTGCTTTTGCCTGTGCCCGAAGTCAAACGCACCGTACCATTCATTGGGAGTTGAGATCATGAACCCGCTCAGATTCACCACCGCGGCCCTGGCCGCCACGACCGTGCTGGCCGCCTGCAGTGGCGATTCCAGCGGTCCGTCGGTTGCCGGCCGCCAGGTCGCGTTTCAGCTGGCCACCAAGCCGGCCAGCGCGGCGCCCAGCCAGGCCGCGCTCGTGGGCCAGGAAGTCATCGTGGCCGGCAACGACACCATCATCCTCACCAGTGTACAGATCGTGTTGCGCGAGATCGAGCTCAAGGCGGTCGGCGGCGCCGTCTGCGACAGCGCCCAGGGCCACGATGACTGCGAGGAAATCGAGTATGGCCCCACGCTGCTCGACATGCCCCTTGGCGCCGGCGCTGAGCACCAGCTGACGGTCGCGATTGACACCGGGTCCTACGGCAAGATCGAATTCGAGATCCATGCGCCCGAGGCTGGCGATTCCACGGACGACGCCTTCGTCGCCCTCAATCCCCTGTTCGATGGCATCAGCATCCGGGTCGTCGGCACCTACAACGGCACCGCGTTCACCTACACCTCGGATCTCGACGTGGAGCAGGAGTACAGCTTCAACCCGCCGCTCACCGTCACCGAGACCACGGGCGCC
>JANOFA010000794.1:0-1503 GCA_031413355.1 Gemmatimonadota bacterium
GCCGTCTAGTCCTTCCCGCGCCAGGCGACGGAAGTTCTGCGCCGCGCGTTCCGGGTCGATCATCGCCGCGAGGCCGGTGGCGTACGGTGCCACAACCAGTTCGTCGCCGAGGCCGCGCTTGAGGCCGAGGCCGGGAACGCCGAAGGCCTTGTACTGATAGGTGCCGTGGTGGTCGACCACACTGTATGCGCATTCGGAGATGCCCCAGGGCACGCCCTGCTGGCGACCGTATTCCATCTGCCGGCGGACCGCCATGCGGCAGGACTGGTCCAGCAGGGTCCCGGGGTACCCCTGCAGAATGAGCTGGGGCATGAGGTACTCGAACAGGCTCGCACTCCAGGAGAGCAGCGTTGGGGAGCCGTCGATGCTGGTGAGCAACCGCCCGAGATGGAACCAGTGACTGTCCGGCACATCGCCCTTGGCGATCGCAACGAAACTCGCGAGGCGGGCCTCCGAGGCCAGGAGATCATAGAAAAAGGGGTCGAGCCGGGCCGGACTCTCCGCGTCCGCCAGCCGGTAGCCGATGGCAAAGATCTGGCGTTCGCGGTCGTAGAGAAACGCGAAATTCATCGCGTCGGCCAGGGCACCCGCACGATCGGCGAGCTCCTCGAGCTGGAGCGCGTGGGTCTCACCGATGTCGTCACGACTTGCGAGGCTGCCCAGCAGGGCGCGGCACCACCAGGCGGCCTCCGCCTGCGCGCTGGACGCGTCCTCGTCCTGCTCGAAGCGCTCGAGGGCATGCTCCAGCGATGCGGCTTGGCGCTCCACGCTGGCCACGCACTCGGCCGGGTCCAGCGGCGCACGCAGGAGATCGCAGATTGCCCGGACCACCAGCGCCAGCTGGGCCGTCGCGACATCCCCCTCCGGGCTGCCGGAAAGCGGGAGCAGGGCCTGACTGGCCAGGTCGGCGGTATCGAGCAGGCCGGCCCGGAGCTGGGCTGGCGTCTGCGGCTCCCGCCCGAGTCGCCCGAGCCCCGCCGCCAGCGCCATGAGCGCGCCGGCGAGATTGCCGCTATCCACGGTCGAGACGTACCGGGGTGCAAGCGGCGCGAGGGTCCGGGTGTCATACCAGTTGAGCAGGTGACCCTCGAAGCGCTCCAGTCGCTCAACGGTGTCGAGCGTCGCCTCCAGGCGCTGCAGCAGGTCCGCGGTGCGCAGAAAGCCCAGGTCGTGTGCGGCGAGGGTCGAGAGCAGGCCCATGCCGATGTTGGTCGGCGACGTGCGGTGCGCCACGGTGGGCACCGGGGTTTCCTGGAAGTTGTCCGGTGGGAGGCCATGATCTTCGGGGCCCATGAACGTCTCGAAGAAGCGCCAGGTCTTCCGCGCGACACGGCGAAGGTACCGACGGTCTTCCGAGCCTAACACGAAACGTTTGGGGGACACCGGCCGACTCAGCCACGCGGCGACCAGCGGCGCGAGGCACCAGAGCCCAAGCAGCGGGGCGGCCTGGGGAAGGTACGCCGGCCGGGTGGAGGACCTCCAAGTTGCACCCTTATTCGGTGG
>JANOFA010000795.1:0-5622 GCA_031413355.1 Gemmatimonadota bacterium
CGGCGGTCGGCCCCTACCAGCTCACACCATGGCCGGCCCCCCCACGCTCGGCCCGAAGCAACACCGTAGTTACCTTTCGCCCTCCCTGACCCGGCAAACTGCGCCACTGTGATCGCTCCCCTGTCCCGCATCCCGCCCGACCTGCAGCAGCTCCTCGCCCGCGAGATCAGCGGCGCGGGGGGCCGGGAGGTCTCGTTCGTGGCCCAGGTCGATGGCGACGGGCGCCTCACCAGTGCGCGCGCGGTGGCCCGCGGGACCGTCGACCGGGTGCTGGCACTGCCCGCCGTCGCGACCCGCGGCGAAATGCTGCTGCACAACCATCCCAGCGGCGTGCTCGAGCCTTCCATGGCGGATCTCACCGTCGCCGCCCGGCTGCATGACGGCGGGATCGGGTTCGGCATCCTCAGCAACGACGCGAGCGAGCTGTACGTCGTCGTCGAGGTGCCGCACGACCGGCGGGAGAAGCGGCTGGATGTTCTCGATGTCGTGGCGCAGCTGGGCGAGGACGGCGCCGTCGCCCGTCAGCTGGGCCAGTACGAGGATCGGCCCAGCCAGCGCGATATGGCGGCGCATATCGCGGATGCCTACAACGATGGTGGCGTGCTGCTGCTGGAAGCCGGGACCGGCGTCGGCAAGTCATTTGCCTACCTCGTGCCTGCGCTGGCCTGGGCCAAGGCCAACGGTGAGCGCACCGTCATCAGCACCAACACGATCAACCTGCAGGAGCAGCTGGTCGGCAAGGACCTGCCGATGCTGCGCGATGCGCTCGGTACCGCGGAGCACACGCCGACGTTCGCCTTGCTCAAGGGCTGGCGCAACTATCTCTGTCTTGCGCGACTGCACCAGGCCGTCGCGGGACAGCGCTCCCTGCTCGAGCCCGACAAGTACGACGAACTCCAGTCGATTGCCGTCTGGGCCGGCCGCACCAGCGACGGCACGCTCGCCGACCTCGGCGTCACGCCCAGCCCCGAAGTGTGGGATGAAGTGAGCGCCGAGTCTGATCTCTGTCCGCGGCTGCAGTGCCCGCACTTCGACGGCTGCTTTCTCTTTGCCGCGCGGCGCCAGGCCGCCGAGGCGGATGTGGTGGTGGTGAACCATCATTTGCTGGCGGCGGACCTGCAGGTGCGGCGTTCATCGGAGAATTGGAAGGAGGCGGCTGTCCTGCCGCCCTATGATCGCCTCATCCTCGACGAGGCGCATCATCTCGAGGACGTCGCCGCATCACACCTCGGCGCGCAGGTCACCAGCCGCGGCATCCGGCGGCTGCTGGGGCGGTTCGAGCGCAATGGTCGTGGCCTGCTCCCCGCGCTCGCCGCTGATCTGACCGCCACCGGGGACCTGCTGAGTCGCGCGAGCCTGGACCTGCTGCGTGAGCGACTGCTGCCCGCCGTCGCCGACGGTCGCCGGGGTGCGGACCAGCTGCTGCTGCGGCTGCATGAGCGGCTGGAAAAGGAGCAGGGCGGTGTGCTGCGGATGGTGGAGAGCTTCAAGGACGACGCGGTCTGGACCGAGGGGCTGTCGCGCGAGCTCGATTTCGCGCTGAGTTCGTTCCGGGCCATCCGTGATTACATCGAGACCATCGCCGACCGCATGGCGGGCAGTGAGGTGAGCGACCGGCGGGTGCAGCTGCTGGGCGAATTGCGCGGCGTCATGCGCCGGCTGGAGACGGTGTCGGATGGCCTGAACCAGTCGCTGCGGCCCGCCGCCGGCGGTCCGCCGACGGTGCGCTGGCTGCAGCGTTCCGGGACCAAGGGGCAGCAGCTCGCGCTGGCGGCGGTGCCGCTGGACCTGGCCCCTCTCCTCCGGGAGATGATCTTCGATCGGCTGAAGACCGTCACCCTGACCAGCGCGACGCTTGCCGCGAGCGGGGAATTCGAGTTCCTCGAGTCGCGCCTGGGGCTCGGAATCGCGCCGAACCCGGTGACGGTCAAGACGATTCTCACCTCGCCGTTCGTCTACTCCGAGCAGTGCATCTTCGGCATCCCGAACGACATTCCCGATCCGCGGGAGGATGAGCCCGGGCACTCGGCCGCGGTGGTGCAGGTGGTTCATGACCTGGCCTGCGCCGCCGATGGCGGCATGTTCGTCCTCTTTACCAGCCACACGGCGCTCCGCCGGGCGGCAGTCGAGCTGCGCGCAGCGGTCGGTGAGCGCTGGCCCATCCTGGTGCAGGGCGAGGCCCCGCGCGACGTGCTGCTGCGCCGGTTCCGCGACCTGGGCCGCGCCATTCTGCTGGGCACCGACTCCTTCTGGGAAGGGGTCGACGTCCCCGGGCGCGCGCTCCGGTCGCTGGTGCTCACGAAGCTACCTTTCAAGGTGCCGTCCGAACCGCTCACCGCCGCGCGGCTGGAGCGGCTGGCGGAGGCCGGTGATGACGGTTTCATGCACTACCTGCTGCCCCATGCGGCGCTCAAGCTCAAGCAGGGGTTCGGGCGGCTGATCCGCACCCGCACCGACCTCGGCGCCGTGGTGCTGCTGGACAAGCGGGTCGTCACCAAGCGCTACGGGCCGCTGGTGCTGAGCGGCCTCCCCAGGGCCGACCGGGTCATCGGCAGCTGGAGCGAGGTCCGCACCCGCATCGAGGATTTCTTCGCCCGTCACGGCATCGGAGCCAGCGTATGACAGCGATTCGCCCCGGCAAGATCATCGGCGTGGGCCGGAACTACCGCGCGCACGCCGAGGAACTCGGCAACCCCATGCCGGCGCAGCCGATCATCTTCTTCAAGCCCACCTCCGGGCTGATCGACCCGGGCATGCCGATCGTTCTCCCGGCGATGTCGCAAAAGGTCGAGGCGGAGGCGGAAATCGGCATCGTCGTGCTCGAGCGACTGCGCCACATCACGGTGGGACAGGCGGAGCGGGCGCGGATCGGTTTCACCTGTGTCAATGACGTGACCGCGCGGGATCTGCAGAAGGTCGACGGACAGTGGAGCCGGGCCAAGGGGTTCGACACCTTCTGCCCCATCGGGCCGCGGGTCGTGGAGGGACTCGACTGGCGCTTGCTCGAGGTCATCTGCCGGGTGAACGGGCGTGAAGTGCAGCGCGGGAAAGCGGGCGACATGGCCTTCCCCATCCCCTTCCTGCTCAGCTTCATCTCCCAGGTAATGACCCTCGAGCCCGGTGACGTGATTGCGACAGGCACGCCGGCAGGAACCACAGTCCTCGCCTCCGGCGATGTCGTCGAGGTTGAGGTTCCGGGTGTCGGGATCCTCACGAATCCGGTGGCCTGACCCTGATGACTCAGCTCTCCTCCCGCCTGGACCAGCTCCCCGGTTACCCACTCGCCAGCCTTCCGGGCCGCAAGCGGGAGCTGCTGGCCGCCGGTGTCGACCTGATCGACCTCGGCGCCGGCGACGCGGACTACCCGCCCCCGGCGGAGGTGATCGAGCGGATGCAGCGCGCGACGGGCGAGACCCGGTTCAGCAAGTACGGCTTCCAGCAGGGGCTGGGGGACTATCGCCGCGCCACCTGCGACTGGATGCGGCGCCGGTTCGGCATCAGCTTCGATCCCACCACCGAAGTCCTGCCGCTGCTCGGAAGCAAGGAGGGGCTGTCCCATCTTCCCCTCGCCATCACCAATCCCGGCGATATCGTGATCTGCCCCGAGCCCGGCTACCAGGCCTACCTCGGCGGCACCATCCTGGCCGGTGCGGAGCCACTCCGGTATCCATTGACGCCACGGACCAGCTTTCTGGTCGATCTCGATGAGCTGCCGGAGGAGACGCTGCGGCGGACGAAGCTGCTCTTCCTCAACTATCCCAACAACCCGACCGCCGCGACGGCGCCGATGGAGTATCTCGAGCGCACGGTGGCGACTTGCCGACGTTACGGCATTGTCCTGGCCTACGACAATCCGTACTGCGATCTGACGTACGACGGTTACCGCGCGCCAAGCATCTTCGAGATTCCCGGTGCCAGAGATGTCGCCGTCGAATTCTTCTCGCTCAGCAAGAGCTTTTCGATGACGGGCTGGCGGATCGGTTGGGTCGCGGGCGCCAGCCGGTTCATCACCGCGCTGACCCGGGTCAAATCCTATGTAGATACCGGCCCGTGGCTGGCCATCCAGGATGCCGCGGCGTTTACACTCGACAACGCCGAGCGGCTCATCCCGCCCAACGTCGCGGAGCTCAAGGCCCGGCGCGACGCAGGGGTGGAGGCGCTCCGGAAGGCGGGCTTCACCGTTGAGGTGCCCCGGGCGGCGATGTACCTCTGGATCCCGCTGCCGACGGGGGTGCCGTCGGCGGCATTCGCCCATCGGGCGCTGGAGCATGAGGGTGTGATCGTCCTGCCCGGGAGCGCCTTCGGCGCCGGCGGGGAAGGGTACTTCCGCGTGGCACTCACAGTTGGGCCGGAGCGACTGCGCCAGGGAATCATGCGGCTGGGCCGGAGTCTGGCCAGTTGCCTCGCCACCGGAGCCGCGGGGCATGTGGCCTGAGCGGCCGCGGTGGTGGAGGGATCGTGGCCGGCTACGGGCGTTGCCCGCGCTGCTGGTCAGCGTGGCTGTGCACTCGCTGCTCTTCCTCGTGGTGATCCGGGGGTGGCTGCCCAACGTCCCGCCGCTGATGCGGCCCATGCTTGTCGTGCCCCGCCAGCCGGAGCAGGAGCGGACCGTCGTCATCCCCCTGTTCCGGCCCAGGGTCGAGCAGGGCGCCGGCACACTGCCACGTCCTCGACCACCGGAGAATCCGCTGCCCGTCGACACGGTGAGCCGGCGCGAACCGGAGCCGGAGATCGTCGTGCGACCTGATACCGCCGTGAAGCTGCGCGTTCCGGCCGGACCGATCCGCCCCGGCGCCGGGGATGGCCGTCTCTGGGTGCGCCCGCTGCCGGTGCCGCCGCAGGAGCTCGCCCGTCGGCTCAGCAAGACGCATGTCGAGCTGGTGGACAGCGCGGTCACCGCGATCGTGCAGGGGTATCTGGACTCGATTGCGCTGGAGCCCGGTGCGGACCAGGTGCGGCTGCCGGACTGGACCACCGAGGTGGAAGGTCGCAAGTTCGGCCTCGATTCCCGCAACATCTACGTCGCCGGTCTCAAGATTCCCGCCATCGTCCTCGCTCTGCTGCCCTTGCCGCAGGCGGGGAACCAGCAGCGGGCGCTGGATCACACCGGGCAGTGGATTGCCGACGACCTGCGCCGCGCCGCCCAGCGGGCCAATACGCTGGATGAGTTCAAGCGGGCGGTGCAGGACCTGCGCGCGCGGAAGAAGGAAGAGAAGGCACTCGAGCGGGCCCAGCGGTAGCAGCCCGACAGCGTTGGCACCGAGCGCTGACCACCAACGGGAGCTGGAAGAGCATGGTACCAGTCATCAATCTCGCGGAAAAGTTCGAACGGTTCCACGACCAGTGGAGCCCCAAGATCGTCGCCGATGTCAACGACGCTCAGGTGAAACTGGTCAAGGTCCAGGGGGAGTTCGTCTGGCACGCTCACGCTCACGCCGACGAGGATGAACTCTTTCTTGTTCTCCGGGGTATGCTCCGCATCGAACTGCGCGATGGCGAGATCACGATCCGGCCCGGCGAGTTTGCCGTGATCCCGAAAGGGGTGGAGCATCGCCCCGTGGCGGAGGAGGAAGTCCACCTGCTGCTGGTCGAGCCGCGCGCCATCCGCCACACCGGAAATGT
>JANOFA010000796.1:0-2299 GCA_031413355.1 Gemmatimonadota bacterium
CGCGCCCCCGCCTCGACGATGCGCCGGGCGTATTCGGCCATGTACTCGGGGGAGGCCATGTACATCTTGCGGTCTGCGACTTCGCGCGGCAGGCCGGCGTTCGGCTGCGCCACCAGGGGAACCGTGACCACCTTGGCGAGTTGCTCGATCGCCTCAAGGACGCCAGCCGGCCCGACGGAGCAGTTCACCCCAATCACGTCCGCGCCCATCGCCTGGAGCAGCGGGCCGAAGGTGGCCGGTTCGGTGCCGTAGTAGGTCTTCCCGTCGATCCCGACGGTCATCTGGGCGACGATCGGCAGGGTGGTGCGGGCGCGGATGGCTTCAATGGCCGCGCGCACCTCTTCGACATCGCTGAAGGTCTCGACGACAAACCCGTCGACGCCCCCGGCCAAGAGGCCGTCCACCTGGCGGCCGAAGGCGGCGCGGGCCTCAGTCACCGCCATCTCGCCGAAGGGCTCGATGCGGACGCCGAGCGGCCCGATCGCCCCGAGCACCGAGGTGCGCACTCCGGCGGCATCGCGGGCCAGGGTGGCTGCGGCCTGATTGATCGTCTCGGTCTCGCCCGCGAGCCCGTAATGTGCCAACTTGATCGGGTTGGCGCCGAAGGTGTTGGTCTCGATCAGCTCCGCGCCGGCCCGGACGTACTCCTTGTGGATGTCCCTGATCAGGTCCGGCTGCTTGAGTACCAGCTCGTCGTAGCAGACGTTCACGAACACGCCGCGGGAATAGAGCAGCGTGCCCATGGCGCCATCGAACAGATGGGTGCGCCCATCGGCGATCAGTTCCTGGAGCGTTGGCATCGGTCAGCTCCGCTCGGTCGGTGTGTAGCCAAGATTCGGCGCCAGCCACCGCTCGGTCTCGTCCATGGTCATCTCTTTCCGCCGGGCGTAGTCCTCCACCTGGTCCCGGCTCAGCTTCCCGACGCCAAAGTATTGTGACTCCGGCCGCCAGAAGTAGTACCCGCTCACCGCCGCGGTCGGCAGCATGGCGCAGCTCTCCGTCAGCTCCATCCCGGCCCGTGCCTCCGCGCCCAGCAACCGGAAGATCGTCCATTTCTCAGTGTGGTCGGGGCAGGCGGGGTAGCCTGGCGCCGGGCGGATGCCCTGGTACTGCTCCCTGACCAGCGCCGCGTTGTCCAGCGACTCGTCGGCGGCGTAGCCCCACAGTTCGCGCCGGACCCGCTCATGCAGCCGTTCGGCGAACGCCTCGGCGAGCCGGTCGGCAAGCGCCTTGGCGAGGATTGCGGAGTAGTCATCGTGCTGGGCGTCGAACTCGGCGACGAGCCGGTCCACCCCATGCCCTGTCGTGACCGCGAACAGGCCAATGAAATCCGGTACCCCGCTCTCGAGCGGAGCGACGAAGTCCGCCAGTGCGATGTTCGGCCGGCCCTCCGCCCTGCGCGCCTGTTGCCGCAGCGTGTGGATGACGGCCAGCGGCGTCCCGTCGGCGTCGGTGAGCCGGATGTCATCGCCGTCGGCGGCGGCAGGGAAGAAGCCGATCACACCGCGGGCATCGAACAGCTTGTCCTTCACGATCCGGTCAAGCAGGCGCCGTGCGTCGTCATACAGGCTGCGGGCGGTCTTGCCGACGGCCGGGTCGTCGAGAATCGCGGGATAGTGACCGACCAGCTCCCAGGCCTGGAAGAACGGGGTCCAGTCGATGCGCTCGACCAGCTCAGCGAGCGGGTAGTGGTCGAACGACCGGACGCCGAGGAAGCTCGGTCGTGGCGCGGGGGTCGGAGCGGGTCGCAGCCGGTTGGCCCGCGCCTCCGCGATCGACACCCGCCGATCCGCCGACTCGCTCTCACGTCGTTCTTCGCGCAGCTGGGCGTACTCCCCCGCGACCTGCGCCACGAACGCATCGCGCAGCGTGTCGCTCAGCAGGTTGCTGGTGACACCGACGGCGCGTGAGGCATCGAGCACATGCACCACCGGCCCCTTGTACTTCGGCGCGATCTTCACCGCGGTATGCATCCGGGAGGTCGTGGCCCCGCCGATCAGCAGGGGGAGGGTGAAGCCCTCCCGCTCCATCTCGCTCGCCACCACGCTCATCTCCTCCAGCGACGGGGTGATCAGGCCGGACAGGCCGATCACGTCGGTAAATATAAAGATGGAACATCAGAAAACTTAAATTTTATTATTCAACACGCTACCGATAAAATGTTTTCGGAAGAGGATTTGAACAAAATGAAGGAGATCGACAAAAAAAATGAGGATAAAAAGGAAACGAAAGAATAAATAAAGTATGCGGCCCCTTGTAACAATGTTAATTGTAATTATTATTCCTCTTTTGTGTTCTG
>JANOFA010000797.1:0-2137 GCA_031413355.1 Gemmatimonadota bacterium
CGCGCATCGCGCGACCCGCCCGTCTCCCGTCATTACGTCGTGGATCAGTTCCCGATGCGATCCGCCTGCCACTGCCCCGAGAACACATAGTCCACGCCGTTGCTGGTGTAGGCGCAGGTCATGGTGCCGGTGATCCGGTCGCTGCGGCCATTGGCGAAACTCCCCTGATAGGCGCAGATGTCACGCCTGAAGCTGACCAGGCGATCGGTCAACCGGCCCGTCGTCACGGCAAACTCGGTCGGGTCGGCCAGCGGGCCGGTGTACTGCGTCGTCGCCGTGTTGCAGATCCCGGTCTGGGCCCCGGTGCCACCAAACTGATCGGCCGCCTGCCGCAGGTCGAAGGTGCCGAGGTGGATGTGGCTGTCCCCGGTGGTAGCATCGTGCAGGTCGCCGCTCTGGCGCCAGGTGCCGCTGAGCGAGAGGCTGGGCGGCGCGCCGGTGTCGCCCGCAGCGCACGCCGCGAGGGTGACGAGCAGCACTGCGGGAGCAAAGAGGCGCATGCAGAGTACCGGCATCGGGTTCGTGGAGGGCCAGCCGACCGTCGCTGGGCTGACTCTATAGTGGTGCCTGCCCTTCCTGCCGGTCAAGGGGCGGGCTGGCGGAGCGGGCTCCGGCGGCGAATCTTCAACCCATGATCCGATTCCTCTGCCTCCTTCTCGTCCTCGCCGGGTGCGGCTCCCCGGCAGTCTTCCGCATCACCCCGGTCCGGCCGGTTGCCGAATTGCGCGCCGAGGCGCTGCAGGCCACGCCGCCTGATGAGGCCGGACCGTTCCGGCCGGCGGAGCTGGTCGAAGTCGCAACCCTCGACTCGACCATTCACCTCGACATCCGCTACGCCACCTCCGACAACTTCCTGAGCACGCCGCTCTACAGTCAGCCGCGGGCCTTTCTCCAGCGGCCCGCCGCGGAAGCCGTCGTCCGCATCCACCGTGCGCTCGCGCCGCTCGGCTACGGCCTGCTGATTCACGATGCCTACCGGCCGTGGTACATCACCAAGGTGTTCTGGGAGGCCACGCCGCCGAGTCAGCACGACTTCGTGGCAAATCCGGCGACGGGTTCACGGCACAACCGGGGCTGCGCCGTCGACCTGACGCTCTATGTGCTCAAGACCGGCAAACCGGTCGTGATGCCCAGCCTCTATGACGAGTTCTCGCCCCGGGCCGAACCCAGTTACACCGGCGGCACCGCGGAGCAGACTCGACTGCGCGAGCTGCTGCGGAGCGCCATGGAGGCCGAGGGCTTCACGGTCTACAGCCACGAGTGGTGGCACTTTGACTACAAGGACTGGCGCGAGTACGGCATCGGGAACATGAAGTTCGAGGATCTCGGGGCGGGGAGCGGACGTTGAGTGGGCTGCGAGTTGCACTCGGTGTCCTTGCGGCCAGCGCCGGACTCGTGGGCGGCACCACTCACGCCCCCGCCTACCGCCTACCGCCCGCCGCCGCAGTTTCCTCTTGCCCCGCCCGTCAGCTCCAGGTCATGGTCTTCAACATCGAGTATGGCGGCACGCTGATCGACTTCGACAGGGTGGTTGAAGCGATTCGCCGGAGCGACGCCGATGTCGTGGCCGTCGAGGAGGCGTACGGCAACACCGACCGGCTTGCGCGTGCGCTGGGATGGGCCAATGTCGACCGTCGCACGCAGATCATCTCGCGGTTTCCCGTGGTCGAGATTCGTGGAGCCCGGGGTACCGCATTGACGCTGATCGAGTTGAGTCCCGGCTGCGTGGTGGCCGTGGGCGCGTCCTTCACGTGGAACGCGCGGATACGCTCGTGGTAGCGGTCGATGTAGTCCAGATAGTCCAGCTGCTGCAGCACGAAGTGACTGGGGTCATAGAGAAGGTTGGCGCGGGCGTGGCCACCCACCTCGTCCAGGAACCGTTCGAAGGTCGCGCCGTCGTGCAGGTCTTCGCCAGCGTGGATCTCGTAGCAGATATCGACGCCGGCCTCATCGAAGGCGTCGAGGATCGGACGCCAGCGCCGGCCCAGCTCGGCGAAGGCCTCCTCGATCAGGCCGGCGGGCCTTTGTGGCCAGGGATAGAAATAGGGCCAGGCGAGCGCACCCGAGAAGGTGGCGTGGGCGGTCAGGCCCAGTCGCTGACTTGCCTTTGCCGCCGCCTTCAGCTGGCCGACCGCCC
>JANOFA010000798.1:0-4733 GCA_031413355.1 Gemmatimonadota bacterium
GCCACGGTGTCGCCCTCACTCACCCGCACCTGACTCAGCAGGCCGGCGCGGAGGGCACGCACCGGATCGGTGCCCTTCACCGGCACGAGCAGGAAGCGGCCGGACACCACCTCCGGGACGTGGACCACCACCGCCGCGACCAGCGCCACGGCGAACAAGGTGATGATCAGCACGGAGAGCCCGCGGGCCACCCAGTGGGGGGGCGTGGAGTCCATGAAGGGGGCGTCGGATTCGGCCATGGATCAGTGCGCTCTCACAGCCCGAGTTGCTGGCTTACCAGGAAGTAGTACAGTCCTTGCCGCTTCATCAGATCGTCGTGGGTCCCCTGCTCGACCAGCCGGCCCTTCTCCAGCACGATGATCAGGTCCGCCTCACGCACGGTGCTGAGCCGGTGGGCGATGACAAAGGAGGTCCGGCCTTCGAGCAGCTGGTCGATATTCTCCTTGACGGCCCGTTCGCTCTCGGTGTCGAGGGCGCTGGTGGCCTCGTCGAAGATCAGCACCGGCGGCCGGTTGAAGATGGCGCGGGCAATCGCCACCCGCTGCCGCTGCCCGCCGGAGAGCGCCAGCCCCGACTCGCCGATGCGGGTGTCATAGCCCATCGGCAACCGCTCGATGAATTCGCGCGCGTTGGCCGCCTGCGCCGCCCACATCACCGCATCGAGATCCGGCTCCTCATCGCCGAAGCCGATGTTGCGGGCGATCGTGTCATCGAACAGATGGTTCTCCTGCAGCACGAAGCCGATCTTGCGGCGAAGATCGTGGTAGTTGAGCGACTTGAGGTCGAGTCCGTCGTACTGGATCGTGCCCGCGGTCGGTTCCAGCAGGCCGGCCAGGCACTTGATGAGGGTGGTCTTCCCCGAGCCGCTGCGCCCCACGATGGCCACCATCGTGTTGGGCGGAACCTCGAGGTCGATATCCTCCAGGATCGGGACCGATTCCGGACCACCGTAGCGGAAGCCCATCTTCCGGAAGGCAATCCGGCCCTCCAGCGACTTGACCGGAATGAGCCGGGAGCGATCATGGCCCTGTTCCGGTTCCTGCTGGAAGATGTCGTCCAGCCGGTTGAGGTAGACGGTGGCCTGCTGCAGGTTGTCCCACATGGAGAGCAGCGTGAGTATGGGCCCATTTGCCAGCGCCAGCAGCGCGTTGAAGGCGACCAGCGCGCCGATGGACATCTGGCCATTCATGACCTGGTGCGCGCCCACCAGCAGGAACAGCACGACCGACAGCAGGGTCACGCTGTGGATGACGCCGTTGTAGGTCATCACCATGAAGTCGGCCTTGAACCGCTTGCGGGCCACGCTGAGGAACTGGCCGAGCATCAGGTTGCGGAACGAGTGCTCCGCGCCCAGCGCCTTGACGGTCTCGATCCCCTTGATCGCATCGATCTGGAAGCTCTGGTACCGTCCGTGCGACTCCTCCAGCTCGGCATAGAGCGGAAAGAGCCAGCCTGAGGCATACCGCATGATCAGGATGAACAACGGGACAGTGGCCAGAAAGACCAGCGTGAGGGTGCCGCTATAGACCAGCATCAGTCCGAGGGCGGCGAGCAGCTGCGCCGATGCGGTGAGCATGGCCACGCCATGTTCGACCAGGAATTCGCGGACCTGCCAGATCCCCGCCAGCCGCCGCTGGATGTCGCCGGTGCGGCGGGTACTGAAGTAGCTCATCGGCAGGCTCAGCAGCCGGCGGGTCAGGAAGTCCAGCGTGGCCGCATCCACCCGGACGGCGGCAAAGCTGAGCAGGTATCGCTGCAGCACCGTCGCCGCTAGGGTGAATACGATCACCGCCCCCATGCCCAGAATCAGGACGTTCAGCAGCCCGACGTCGCGCTCGACCACCACCCGGTCCACGATGACCTGGGTGAAGACCGGGATCACCATCTGCAGCACGCTCACGATCAGAGCCAGCGCCGTGGCCTGCATGATCAGGCCGGCATACGGCTTGAAGAACGGCAAGAGCCAGGTGATGCCCACCGACGCTTCGGCGTTGTCGGCGAACTTGTCGGTGTAGTCGAACAGGGCGGCGTATCCGCTCCACTTCTTCTCGAACTCCGAGATCGGCATCCGCCGCTTGCCGATGCCCGGGTCGGAGACGCGGACCGAAGTTGCGTCCACATCGTACAGCACCACCCAGTGATTGCCGTCCCAGTGCACGATCGCCGGAAGCGGCATCTGGGGCAGGTTGACCGGCGACGCCTTGACCGCGCGAGCGGCAAGGCCAAGCTCGTTGGCCCCCTCGCAGATGGCCTTGAGGCTGGCGCCGTCGAGGCTGGTGTGGACCATCTGCCGGATGCGGGCCAGGCTGATCGCCCTGCCGTAGTAGCGACAGACCATCGCCAGGCTGCTGGCGCCGCAGTCCATCTCGTCGATCTGCCACAGGTGGGGAAAGCGGCGGATGCGCTTGCGCCGCTTGACGAATCGTCCGGCTTCGTCGGCGAATGGTGCCGACGCCGCGTCAAGCTGCGCCTGGGGCTGAGGGGAGGGCTCCTGCGGGGCGGTGTGGTCCTTGGTATCAGGAATGGCCCAGGTCCGGGTCAGGTCCTGATCGAGCTGTGAGTCGCTCACCAGCGCGGTGACTCTCGCATCGGCCGGCAGCATCTCGCGGAACAGGTCGATCGGGATCTGGGCGGTGTGGCGGAAATCGAACTGCGCGATCCGTTCCTCGATGGCGACGCGGAACTCGGCGTGCTGCGCCAGCAGGTCGGCGTAGGTCTCCCGGGTCAGGCGGAGCAGGCGGCAGGGGGTGACCGCCTCGACCGTTCCCTCGCGCGGCTGGTTGTGGAACACCGAGAGCTCGCCGAAGAACTCGCCCCGGCGCAGGAATGCCACGTTGCGCCGCCGCCCCTCCACCCCGATGTGCACCCGGCAGCGTCCGTCCTCGATGATGTACATCGGGCCGGGCGGATCGCCCTCGGCGATGATCACCTCCCCCTCGGCCACCTCCACCGGCTCGAGGGCACGGAGGAGCGAGCCCACCGCTTCGGGCGGCAGGGTGGAAAACACCTTGAACTCACGGAAGAAGTGCTGCAGGTGGCGGTGGCGGGCCTGCAGTTCGAAGAACTCGCGCACTTCGGGGCGACGCTTGAGCAGCGCGTCGAAGACCGACCGGTCAAGCCGGAGCGCCTCCACCTCGCCGCTGGCGCGCACGGTGGCGGAGTGGATCGCGCGGTCGGCGAACCCGCCCTCGCCAAAGGTCTCCCCCGGGCGCAGGGTGCCGAGCGAGAGCTCTTCACCGCGATCACCCCGCCGGATCATGCGGGCACGCCCGGCGACCAGCAGGTAGAGCGCGTCGGCGGGATCGCCCTCCCGGACGATGAGCTGGCCGAAGCTGTAGCTGGCGGGGACGAAGCTCGCCACCACCAGGTCACGCACATCCTGCGGCAGGAAGTTCAGGACCGGAACGCCCTGCAGGATGGCTTCGACCGACTCTGTGTCCAGCGGCCCCTCCTAGGGAGTGACGTCCCAGCTGACGTGTCGCCGACCTTCGTCGGCCAGCGCACGGCGGAGCAGGCTCGCTTCGGCGCGCTGGACGATGGCGGCGTCCTGCTCGGTGGGGATTTCCTTGCCGAGCATCTGGAACAGGGTGAATTCTCCATCCGTGGAAATCGGTCCCAGCAGATCCACTGGCCCAGCCGCGAGAAACACCGCCTGGAGCTCGGGCTCGAGCTCATCGAGGTAGAAGCGCGACTCGGCGATCGCCACGTGAGCGGACCCGGCCACCTCGGCCAGCGACAGTCCGTCCTCGCGAACGCAGAGGGCCGCCTCCCGGGCCTGGGCTTCGTCCGGGAAAACCGCCGCGCGGCAATCCACCCGCATCCACTCCATCTGGTGTGCGCGGATCTCCTTGTGGATCGCCGCCGGCGTCAGCGTCGCTGCGCGGTAACGGCTCATCGCCCGCTCGATGCGCTGCAGCACCGGCCAGCGCTCCGCGGCTCGTTCGACCGGAAGGCCCGGCGGCAGGACGGGAAGCTCCGTCGCCTCGAGCGCCGGCAGCTCTGTCCCGCGGAAGCTCCACGCCGCCGCCGCACGCTCCGCCAGCTCTTCGGCAAACCCCCATCCGATCCCGGAACAGATGAGATCCACCCGGAGGGCGGTGTGCAGGTCCCCGTCGGACATGCCGGACGGAGGGAGGACGAGGCTTTCCAGACGGTCGGCGGCGTGGGAACGGAGCCCGCCCCGGCGGACATGTTCCATCCACTCGTGGGTGGTCACGCCGCGCGCGGCGAGCCACTCCTCCATTTCGAGGGCGGTGATCAGCTCGCGCTCATAGCGGAACTCGCGGCCCGCTTCCTCGATCTCCTCTTCCGGTTCAGCGGTGCCGGTCGCCTCGGAGTGAGCGACGCAGGCCAGCCCCTCCAGTGTCTGTCGCTCGAAGACCGCCCACTGCCCGCGCGCGACCGCGTCGAGCAGCACATCCTCCCAGTAGAAGACATCGTCGACCACTCGAAAGGCCGGTCGGCCATACAGGGCTTGCATCGCGAGGCGACTCGAAGGGCTGGAAGGGGTGCTCGGAGGATAAGATGCCGCCGGTGGGGGTGGCCGCAAGGGCCGATGCCCTCCCACCCGCCGGGGCCCCTCGGGGCGGCGGGCCGGTCGGTGCTGACTGGGCCGAGGCGGAGGCGGCGCCGAGCAACGTCAGATGGACGGTGAGGTGGCGCCACCGGAGCGGCAGGGCGCGGGGAGCGGCGGGCGGCGAATTCCCCTGATGCACCATGCACGTGCGAGCACG
>JANOFA010000799.1:0-2005 GCA_031413355.1 Gemmatimonadota bacterium
CCTTGATGATCATGAAGTACTCGAAGGTGCCCGTCGCCTGCAAGGCCTTCATGTCCTTCATGCTCGAAGCCGAGAACTACAACAAGTGGCTCGAAGAAGCGGTGGCCTACCTGACGCACCCGCTCAATGCCTACGACGCCAGGCGGTCGCCGTCGACTCGGTGGACTATCTGGCGCTGGACCACGGTCACACCCTCGTTCAACGCGGTGACACCCTCTTTGCCGGGAGTGCCGACGGAACCGAGACGCTGCTGCGGACCGGAATCCGGCAACTGCACTCACTCGCCTGGCGGATAGATAGCGGCGCGGTGGCGTTCGTCGTCGGTAACGCGGGATACCTCACCACGTGGGGCAACGTGGCGCCGAGCCGGATCTGGGTGGTGCCCATTGGCGGGACACCGGTACAGGTCACCGACAGCACCTCACTCAATGTCAGTCCCGTCTGGCTGCCGGACGGCACCCTGCTCTTCGTCTCCAACCGGGATGGCCCGCGCGACATCTACGCGGTGCGGCTTGACCGGTCGGGGAAGCCTCACGATCGCCCGGTGCGACTCACCACCGGTCTCGAGGCATACTCGGTGTCGGTTTCGGCCGACGGTCGCACTGCCGCCTACGACCGGTTCGTTCTCCGCCGCAACATCTATGCGATCCCCATTCCACGGATCGGCAGCGTGTCGCTGCGGGATGCGCGGGCCGTCACGACCGGCAGCCAGACGATCGAGAACTTCGACCTCTCCACCGACGGCAAGTGGCTGACATTTGACTCCAACCTCGATGGCAATCAGGACATCTACGTCATGCCGGCGGCCGGAGGCGAGGCGAGGCGGGTGACACGGGATCCGGGAGATGATTTCGGCCCCGACTTCTCCCCCGATGGCCGGGAGATCGTCTTCTATTCGACCCGGAACGGGACCCGGGATATCTACCTGATCAACGCCGACGGCTCCGGCGAGAAGCAACTCACCAGTGACGTGGAAGAGTCGCAGTTTCCAGCATTCTCGCCCGATGGCTTGAGCATTGTCTACCACAACAGCTCCTCGCGCACCAGCTTCATGTTGCGCCGCGATGGGCCCGCTGCCCCGTGGCAGGCACCGGTGCGGTTACCAATCGACAGCGGAGCCTCCCCGAGGTGGTCTCCGGACGGGACCCACCTGGTCTACCCGTACTTCGGAAATCCGAGAGGCCTCAGGGTGACTCCACTGGGCGGCGTGCCCCGGAGCGTCATCACGGAGGGAACCGCTGGTCTTCAGAGCCTGAACAACGCCGAGTGGTCAGCCGACGGGCAGCGGATCTACTTCCGGGCCATTGGACCCGATGATGTTGAAGGGGTCTATGAGGTCGCCGCGAGTGGTGGAACGCCCCGGCTGCTGGTCCGGTTCGATGACCCGCGGCAGTCGGTGTACCCAAGCACAGTTGAGAGAGGCAATGGCATGCTCTACTTCGCCGTGGGTGAGGTCGAGAGCGACATCTACGTCATGGACCTGGTGCGGAAGTGAGGCACCTTTACGGCGCGGCTTTCCTGAGCAACCCATACTCCGCCACGGCGCGGATCATCGGCAACCGACCGAGCGTCGCGCCCAATCCCCAGAGCTGCACGTAGCCCGCACCCGGCTGGTGTGATCCATATGTCTTGACCCACGCCGCCGCCCGGCCGCGCCGGTCAACTGCCAGCGCTTCGGTGACGGCGGAAAGAACCATGGTGTAGTCGCCCGTCACCGTCTGGTCGATGCCCCAGCGGCGGCCCGCTGGCGTGGGCACGGCGGGATCCTGATCGTAGTCCAGCGCGGCAGCCGGGATACCCAGCAATCTCTCCGTGCCGCCCGGGTCATCGCCCAGCACCCTTCCAGTCGAATCCCGCACCGCCGCGCCCAGCACGGCGCTGAACGACCGCCTCGCGACCAATCCCCCGGCCACCGCCCGTGACCAGCGCCACACGTCCGTTCATCGCTCAGCTCTCGTATTCGGGTTCGCGGAATCGTCGCACGCTCGCCTGCCGTGCACAATCG
>JANOFA010000800.1:0-1658 GCA_031413355.1 Gemmatimonadota bacterium
GTCAACCGGGGTTAGGTGCGGGAGAAACGCGGGTGGGTACAAAGAAATGCGCCGCTTTCATTCCTGAGAGCGGCGCATCGACCAACGACGGGCAGCAGCGATCAGTTATTGCGCGACTTCGTGCATCCCCTCGTCCAGCGGCGCCGCGGCTGCGGCCGCCGTGGCGGCCTTGGGCCGGAGCCGGATCGGAATGGTGGCCGGCGCCGTCTGCACGGTCTGAAGGTACGCGTTGGGATCGTGGGTCATCGCGCCGGGGGGCAGCTCGGACCACAACGGGCCCAGCTCGTCCTTGACCCGGTTGACATAGAATGCCGGGATCTCGGTGGTCTTGCCCTCGAAGAAGTTGCGCACCTCGGTGTCGCTGTCGAGCCGCGCCCGCATCTTGGTGTGATAGTCGATCCGGCCGAAGCCCTCCGATGACACGGCCCGCAGGATGTTCATCCACTTCGGGATGGCGCCCTCGGTGGCGGGGATGCGCTTGGCGATCGCCTTCCAGCGGAAGGAGTAGGCGGTGACATCCACCAGCCCGTCGTAGAAGTCGGTCCACGAATAATTGAGCGGACGGACGTTCATTGCATGATTGTTATTGAGGAAGTGGAACGGGATGGGCAGGACCCGTCCGGCCTTCTGGTATTCGATATTAAGCGGCGCCGCGCGGCCAAAGGCCGAGAGCAGCGAGTAGGCCGGGAAGGCGCCCGGGCAGAGGTCGATGAACTTCTTGGTGAGCTCGAACGGCTCGGTGCCTGAGTCGCAGTCGAGACCCATGACGAAATTGGTCTGCACGTAGGGGACGTACCGCAGGATCATGTTCACATGATCCGCCACATGCCGCACCTTGTCGTCGCCGGTCTCGGTGGTCTTCGACTTGTTGCCCAGGCTGTACCACGACTCAATGCCCGGCAGGATGGCCTGAAAGTTGTTGGACCGCAGCCGCTTGAGGTGCGGCTCCGACAGGAGCGACAGGCTGCTCTCGGCGATATGCCGGATCCGCTTGTCGGGGTCGGCCGCTTCCACCGCTTCCATGTAATCGTTGAACCGGACGCCGAAGTTCGGGTCGTGCCAGCCGACGATCGGGTGCTTGTGCTTGCCCAGCAGGAACACCAGGTCCTGGCGCAGCTGCTCAAAGCTCAGCGGCTTGTAGTCCACCGTCGAGTCGATGCAGAAGCTGCAGGTGTAGGGACAGCCGAGGCTGCCGATCATCGGCACGAACTTGATGAGCGGCGCCTTGGCCAGCGTGGACTCGATGAAGCTCCACCGCTCCTGCAGCGTCGGCAGCTCCTGCGGCTGCTGCTCGGCGCTGACCTGACGGCCCATCGGGCGGTGCTGGGCGCACTCGTGCAGCACGTCGTCGATGACGGCCCGGTCGGTAAAGCCGAGGACGTAGTCGAAATACTTCTGGGCATCCTCGGGGTAACAGCGCGCGTGGGGACCGCCGAGCACGGTGACGGCGCCGCGCTTCTGGAACAGGTTGCTGAGCGCGTAGGAGAGCTGGGCCGACTGGGTAAAGGCACCGATGAACAGCAGATCGAGGTCGGCGGGGAGTTCGGAAAGGAGATCCTCCATCCCGGTGTAACAGACAAAGTGGACCTCATGGCCGGCCTGTTCGCACCAGACGCCGATGACCTGGGGCATGATGCTGGCCAGGTTGGCGTTCATGA
>JANOFA010000801.1:0-3546 GCA_031413355.1 Gemmatimonadota bacterium
CGTTCCATCGCCTCACGGTCCGCGAAGGCCACCATCAACACCCCTCCGGAGCGCACATCCTGCGCCACAACCGTGACGAGGCCCTCCGGAAGATCACCGACGCACCGCTCGACGTGCACCTGATGGTGCAGGAACCAGAACGCTACCTCGCCGAGTATGCCGAGCTCGGCGTCCAGGTCTTTACCTTCCATCCGGAAGCGACCGTGCATGTGCAGCGCCACCTCGCGGCGGTGCGCGAGCGCGGTATGCTGGCCGGACTGGCCCTGAATCCCGCCAGTCCGCTGGCGCTGGTGGAGGAGGTGATTGACGACCTCGACCTCCTCCTGATCATGAGCGTCAATCCGGGCTATGGCGGCCAGAAATATCTTGGCTCCGCCACGGCCAAGGTTGCGCGGGCGCGGGCGTTGCTGGATCAGCATCGGTCGGCGGCGGCGCTGGAGGTGGATGGCGGCATTACGGCGGAGACGATCGTACCCGCATGGCGCGCGGGGGCGGACACCTTCGTGGCTGGTACCTCGGTCTTCGGTGCACCTGACGTGGCGGGCGCGGTCCGCGACCTGGTGCGTCGCTGCGTGGAAAGGGCGTAAGCGCATGGCTCGTCAGTGGGTCTTCGTCGGAGCAGTGCTCGGAGGGCTGGGCCTGGGTGGCGTCGCGCTGATCTGGTACGCTCCCGACACCGAAGCGGTCGCCGTGGGAGCCAAGGCCCCCGACTATCGCGTGGTCGATGTCGAGAACGACGACACGATCTCGCTGCGTGCTCGCTATCGGGGCCACGTGACCCTGGTCAATATCTGGGCGACGTGGTGTGTGCCCTGCAAGGTCGAGATGCCCGCCATGCAGCGGGTGTACGACTCGCTCGGACCGCTGGGATTCCGCATCGCCGCCGTCAGCATCGACCAGGAAGCCTCCGATGTCGTGCGGGCCTTCGCGAGTGATCTCAAGCTGACGTTTGACATTCTGCACGACCGCGACGGCGGCATCCAGCAGGCCTATCAGACCACTGGTGTCCCGGAGAGCTTTCTGGTCGACACCACAGGCATCATCATGAAGCGAGTCATTGGCGCCCACGACTGGTCCGCTCCAGTGAACGTCGCCCTGATCCGGCGGCTCATGGGCGACACTTCCGTCGTCGTCGGCGCCGTGGTGCGAGCGGATTCGGCCGTCACCGATTCACCTACCCCGCCGCCGCGCTGACCCCGCTGCTTCCGCACATGCCCAAGACGCTGCTCGCCATCGAGACCTCCTGCGATGAGACCTCCGCCGCCATCCTGGTCGGGACGGCGGATGGGGCGACACTCCGTTCCTGCGTCATCCTGTCGCAGGACGTTCATCGCATTTTCGGCGGCGTCGTCCCCGAACTGGCGAGCCGGGCCCATCTCACCACCATCGGGCCAGTCGTGGACCAGGCGCTCGCCGAGGCAGGTGTTTCGCTGGAGGAGATCGAGGCGATCGCCGTGACGGCGGGACCGGGGCTGGTGGGGGCGCTGCTTGTCGGCCTGATGTACGGCAAGGCGCTCGCCTTCCGCCTCAAGGTGCCACTCATCGGCGTGCATCATCTCGAGGGCCATCTCTTTGCCGCTCCGCTGGAACAGCCGGACCTCGCCCCGCCGTTCGTGGCCCTGCTGGTCAGCGGCGGTCACACCCTGCTGCTCGATGTCGCGGCCTGGGGCGAGTACCGCCTGCTGGGTACCACTCGCGACGACGCCGCTGGCGAGGCGTTCGACAAGGTGGGCACCCTGCTCGGCCTCGAATACCCCGCCGGCGCGATGATCGAGCGGCTGGCCCTGAAGGGAAAAGCGGGGCGGTTCACCTTTCCCCGCCCCATGCTCAATACCCTGACGGATGATGGACCCGATCGCTTCGCCTTTTCCTTCAGCGGCCTCAAGACCGCGCTGCTGCGCGCGGTCCGCGCCAGCGACGATCTCGAGCGCGACCGGGCCGACCTGGCCCGTGGCTTTCAGGACGCCGCGGTGGCAGTGCTTGCCGCCAAGGTTGCCGCTGCCCGCGAGCTGCTCGGCTACTCGACCGTCGTCCTGGCCGGCGGTGTCGCCTGCAACACCGCGCTCCGGCGTGTGGTCGAGGCCGCGGTCGGCTCGCAGGTGCGTGTGGCCGTCGCCTCCAACCGGCTCAACACCGACAACGCTGCGATGATTGGTGCTGCCGGGCTGTATCATCTCCAGCGTGGCGAGCAACACGGCCTCGACCTCCAGCCGGACGCCGGCCTTCCTTTTCCCGGCCTGGTCACGGCCTTTCCCCTGCCGAGCCTCACTCGATGAACATCTATCCTCTGAGTTGGACCATTCCGCTGTTCGGCGGCCGCACGGTCGACATCACCGGCTACGGCATCATGATGATGGTCGGGTTTCTGGTGGGCGGCTGGCTGATCACCCTGGAGCTGCGCCGCCGGGGACTGTACGAGGAATATGCCGCCGACATGACGGTGGCCGCGGTCATCGGCGGCGTGCTGGGTGCGAAGCTGTGGTACTGGGTGCTGCATCCCGACAGCAGCCTCTTTTCCCGCGGCGGGCTGGTCTGGTACGGCGGATTCGTGGGTGGACTTCTGGCCGTCGTCGTGAACGGTATTCGACTCAAGGTGCCCACGGCCTGGACCGCTCACCTCGCCGCACCGGCGCTCGCGGCCGCCTACGCGCTCGGACGGATTGGCTGCTTCATCGTCAACGATGACTACGGCCGGCCGACGACCCTGCCGTGGGCCGTCAAGTTTCCCCAGGGCCTGCCGCCGACCACCGCCGGCAACCTGCAGCAGCAGTTCGGCATCGCGGTCCCGGCCGGGGTCGACCCCTCGACCGTCCTTGCCGTTCACCCGACCCAACTCTACGAGGTGGTGCTGATGCTGGCCGCCTTTGCCCTGCTCTGGCGCCTGCGGTTGAAGGCCCGCCCGATCGGCTGGATTTTCGGGATCTACCTGCTCTGCGCCGGCGCCGAACGCTTCATAATCGAGATCTTCCGGGCCAAGGACGACCGCTTCTTCGGTCCACTGACGGTCGCCCAGGTCACCAGCCTGATCCTCGTCACCATCGGTGCGCTGGTCGTGACCCGGTTGAGGCGCGGTGCTGATCTTGCGCCCGGGGAGTACCTCTCCCGTCCGACCCCGTCCTAGCCCGGCAAGGCTTGCTGTTACCGGAAATTTATTCCGGCACTTCTTACCGCACGCGGAATTTTTTGCCTAGCCAATATGATACTGATTTTCTCAAGTGATTCTACTGCAATGAGTTAACAAAATGTGACGTGTGGCACACCTACTGCTCTCCTCTCGGCCAGCGGCATCAGATCGATGCCAATCAAAAAGTGACAGGCCGAAGAAGAGTGGGAGCGGACACACCGTCTGTTTCCGACAACAACTCAGGGGGCGGCCTGCCACCTCTCCAAGCGGAAAGCATCGCTGTCGCGCTCCGCACCCGAAGTGGCAGGTCGAAGAAGAGTGGACCAGCGCATCGCCGAACACCGCACCGCGCACATGGCCTACATGCATCGGGCCGGTCGGGTTGGCAGAGACGAATTCGACGTTGACCCGCTGGCCCTGCC
>JANOFA010000802.1:0-5528 GCA_031413355.1 Gemmatimonadota bacterium
CGAAAGGTCCCGGCGTAGGCCGTGATGGGAATGAACACCGCGGGGGGGGCCTCATCCGCGATGCCTTCGAAGCCGCGCGGAGCGACTCCAATGATCGTGTAGCTCGCGGTTCCAATCTTGAGCGACTGCCCGAGCACGTCCGGCCGGCCGCCGAACCGCGCCTGCCAGAAACCGTGGCTGAGGACCGCGACGAGGGCACCGACGGGGACGGTGTCCTCCTCCGCGGTGAAGTAGCGCCCGAGGACCGGCTGGGCATCGAAGAACCCAAACATCGTCGCGGAGATTATTGCGACAGGCACTTCCCGAGCGTCCGTGCCGCTGCCGACCGGAAGCGGGTGCACACTGAACGCCGCCATCTCCGAGAAGTCGGTGGTCCAGCGCCGAAGATCCAGGTAGCGGGTGTACTGAAAGGTTTCTTCCGTCCGGAGACCATCCCGATTCATCCACTGGCGGTACACCCGATGGACCTGGTTCGGCTCGCGCAGGAAAGGCGGGGTGCGGAACAGCAACCGGTCCACTATGCCGAACATCGCGGCGTTGATCCCGATGCCGAGCCCGAGCGTGAGGATCACGGCGACGGTGAAGCCGGGGTTCCGCCGCAGGGCACGCACGGCATAGCGCAGGTCCTGCGCGCCTTGCTCGAGCAGCGCCAGGCCACGGCCATCCCGGCTGGCCTCCTTCACGACCTCCACCCCGCCGAACTCGACCCGCGCCAGGCGCATCGCTTCCGCCGCCGTGGCGCCCCGGGCCTGATGCCCGGCCGCCGCCTGCTCCAGGTGGAAGCGCAGCTCCTCGTCCAGCTCCTGTTCCACAACCGAGCGCTGGAACAGGGCGCGACCTCGATACCGGAGATCACTCCAGATCCGGGTCCACATCGGTCAGCTCATCCCCAGCACGAGGTCGACCGCCGCCGTCAGGCGGCGCCACTCCTCCGCCTCCGTCTTGAGCTGGCGGCGGCCGTCGCGGGTCAGCTCGTAGAACTTGGCCCGGCGGTTATTGTCGGAGGCATCCCAGTACGCCGAAATCCAGCCGCGACGTTCCAGCCGGTGGAGTGCGGGGTAGAGCGAACCCTGGGGGATCTGCAGGCTGCTGCGGGAGACCTGCTGCAGCCGCTCGGAGATGGCCCAGCCGTGCTGCGCGCCCAGCGAGAGCGCTTTGAGAATCAGCAGGTCGAGCGTGCCCTGCGGCAGCTCGAGACGTTCCTCGGACATTTGTCTCCCCTATGGCTTCTACAAGAGACGATACGACAGCTCTTGTAGAAGCGCAAGGGGTGGGAGCAGAGCAGGGGTCGCGTAGATGCGCCGCCTACTCCGCGCCCTCCGGCGCCCCGCCGGCCCGCGCCACCTGGTCGGCCTTCACCTTACCGGGATCAAATCGTCGAGCGCTGGCCAGCATCGTCGCAATTGTCTCGTCCCAATCCGCTTTCTGTCCCCGCTTGAGCGTGAACCGCAGCGGGTTGATCCGCGCCAGCACAAAGGCCTTGAGATAGGGACTGTCGAACCCGCGCGCCTTGAGGCCCTGCACCGCGACCACCACCGCGGCATCGAGCTCGAGCAGCTTCGCCGCCCGGTCCCGCCGCACCACCAGCGCGTTCGACAATTTGGCGGCGAGAAAGATGTCGATCCGCTTGAGCACGGGATGGTAGGCTCCACCGGAAAAGCGGCCATTCTCCTGATAGCACGCTCCGAGCGTCAGCAGCGATGCCTCCTCAAATTCGGTCTCGTAGCTCTTCTCCGCGCGATCATCGAGGCTGGCGAGTGCTTCGGCAAGGCGGATGACCTCCAGCGCCCGCTCCCGCACGTTGTGCGACTTCTCGGTGTTGAGCACCAGAATCCGATGTGCGACTTCCGGCTCCGGCACCACCAGGGCGACCACCGCCCGCGCGCCAAGTGTCTTGAGCGCCGCCAGCCGATGATTGCCGTTGGGAGTCCAGTACATCCCGTTCGCGGCCGGGACGGCGATCACCGGATCCATGAACCGGCCCAACCGGTCCATCGCACTCGCCAGCCGCGCGACATGTGGCTCCGAGAGGTCGCGCTGATAGGGGGTCGGCTCCACCCGCTCGATCGGGAGCGCCGCAAGGACCTGCCACTGTCCGCCAAGCGGCTCGCGGTAGCTGGCGAGGACGGAGCCGCCATCGTCGACGATCCGTGCACCCAGCCGGCCAATTGCCGCTGGCGGTTCGGCACTACCGACCTGCTTCGCGATGAGACCACGGGGTTCAATGGCCTTCTTGGCGCGCTTCTTTCGGGCGGGTTTGGGCTCGGCCATCGGGAGGACCCTCCTTTTCGTACACTGGCGGTGGGCGGTGGGCGGTGGGCGGTAGGCGAACCGCTGAACGCTGAACGCTTCAAGCCAACGGCCAACGGCTAACGGCCAATGGCCATTGGCTGACGGCTGATGGCTGATGGCTGACAGCTGACAGCCAACAGCTCGCAGTTCAGCCCTGCTCCGCCACCAGCCTTGCAACCCGCTGCTTGATGTCCTTCACCCGCGGCTGGAGCGACGGATCTGCTTCACGCCAGAGCTCCACCAAGCGGCCGTAGTAGTCCACCGCTTTGGCGCGATCGCCTTTCGCCTCATGCAACTCACCCAGCCGCTGGTATCCCCGGGCGAGGCTGGTCACGTCGTCCCAGAATCGCTCCCATTCGGCGGGGAGTTGCACCGCTCGTTCCCAATAGACCAGCGCAGAATCCGGCTGGCGTGCCAGTTCAAAGGCCTGGGCCAGAGAGTAGGCCGAACACTGCCGACAGCCCGCAGAGTCGGCTGCCGTTCTGAGCAGCGCCAGACCCTCGGCAAACTTCTCCTCCGCCAGCCTCAACCATCCATGCGCTACCAGGTTGTCCCGGCTGGGACGCAGTGCGGCGGAGTCACTGGCGGCGTATTGCTCGAGCATCCGCCGGGCCTGATCCGGGAAGCCGCGAGAGCTGAAGAAATTTGCCAGCAGGAGATAGGGTCGATCTGCGACCTCGAGCCCGGCCAGCGGATGAGCGAGGAGCGCCTGGTTCAGCGCCTGAACCGCCGCCTTCGGGCCGGCGCCGTATTCCGCCTCGAGATCCGCGCGATACACGGCGTATTGGACGGCCGCGGCGGGATTACCCGTCAGCTCCACCCGCTCGGCTCGCGCCATCTGGCTCAACCCCTCTCCGATGCGACCCTGGACCGCGGCGAGCGCCCCTTGTGCGTTGATGGACCACTCCAGCGACCCGCCGCGAGTGGCAAGCCGTTCGAACGCCTTGGCATGCTCTGCGGCCGAATCCCACGCCCCCGCCATTGCCGCCAGGTTCATCCGATAGCCGGCGGCGAGATCGTGCGCCCGTGACGCAACCCGGTCCATCCGTTCGTTTGCGGCGAACGCTTCGCCGCGCTTGCCCAGCCTGGCCAGTACCTCCACCAGGTTCACATGCAGACTGGACCTGGTGCTGTCGACGACAAGCCCTCGGGTGAGTAACGTCTCCGCCACCGCCCACCGGCGGGTCCGCATCATGACGAGCGAGAGATTGTTGAGACTGGTGATGTCGTCGGGCCGCCGCTCCAGCACGGCCCGGTATGCCTGCTCGGCCCGCTGAGCGTCGTTCCTGACCGAGAAGTAGTAGTAGGCATCGGTCAGATGCCGCTCCAGCTCGGGAAGTCTGTCGTGGTGCTGAAAGGCACGCGTCGCCGCTTCCCGAATCGCCGAACGTGGAGCGCTGCTGTTGAAGCGGAGTACGCCGAGCTGGCGCCAGGCCATCGCAAAGCCGGAGTCAATCGCCAGCGCCTGCTCCAGTTTCAGAATTGCGGGGGCGTACAGCCCCTGGTCCGTCTCCCGCTTCGCCTGGGTATAGAGCCGCAGCGCCTCGACTGATGCCGTGGTCACCCGCTCGAGTGGTTCGGCGGCGCGCAGGCTCTTGAGGGGGTCGCCGATCTTTTCCCGCAATTTCTTGGAGAGCCGGTCGATGGCGGCAAGCAGGGCGCCGCTGTTGTCGGCCGACTCGCGCAGGGCAACAAGCTCGGTCCCGTCTGCCGCACCGAGCAGCCGGGCCGTAAGCACATATCCGCTCCCGACCGACGCCACCTCGCCCACCACATACGCCTTGGCGCCTTCCCGGCGGGCGAGTTCACCCGCCATCGCGGGATCGAGCACCGTGCCCGGTGCCCGGCCCATGCGCTGCAGCCCATCCTTCATTGCGGTCTGATCGAACACGCCGACCAGCCGCGATTGGCCCAGATCGATCCGGAATGCCTCCGCAATCGACCCGCCGAGCGTGCTATCGCTGGTCCGGTTGACGAAGTCCGCGACGACGATCCGGTCCCGGGCGGCCAGCGTGCCCGCCGCAACGAGTGTGCCCACCGGTCCGATGCCCAGCAGCCGCATGGCCATGTAGGCGGTGGTCGCGACCGTCAGTCCGCTGAACGCGAGGACGCCGCCGTGTCGGAACCGTCCCCACGTCATCAGCCGTTGCATGCCGGTTTCGCGACTCGGGTGATAACTCCCGGTGGCACGCGCCGTGTGGCGCCTGCGCTCCATCATGACCGTGCCCCCGCCCACCAGCAGCCCGGCGAGCAGCAGCGCCGCGGCGCCCTGAAAGACCCAGTCGGGCAGACCGAGCAGCAGTACCAGCGCGTAGATCGCCCCCAGCATGACGACTGCGCCGAACAGCAGGAGGCCGAGCGTGCGGAGGGGGTGCGACGGCGGCGCGAGTACGGCAAGCGGGACCGGCGTGAGCGCACCGGACGACGGACCCAGCGTCTCCAGCTCGGCGACGATCTGGTCGGCGCCCGACCCGCGCTGGTCGCGCTCCTTGGCGAGGCAACGCATGACGAGCGCGGCCAGAATAGGAGGGAGGTCGGGGCGCACACCGGTGATCGGCTCGGGTGGATAGGCGATGTGCGCCGCCAGCATCTGCTGCGGTGTCGTCGCCACAAACGGCATCCTGCCGGTGAGAACTTCGTAGGCCACGACACCGAAGGCGTAGAGATCGGCCCGGGAGTCGACGCTTGGATCGGCGGCAGCCTGCTCCGGCGCCATGTAGGCCGGCGTGCCTAACGCCAGACCGACGGAGGTCAGGCCGGCTCCCTCCTCACCTCGACCCTCCTCGATCGCCTTGGCGACGCCGAAGTCCGCCACCAGCGCATGACGCTCGGCCAGCAGGATGTTCTCCGGCTTGATGTCGCGGTGCACGATGCCGCGCCGATGCGCGTGGGCCAGCGCGCCACCCCCATGGGTCTGACCGGGAAGGTTCGGTACGCCGCGTCATCCACGACGACGGTGTCGTTCCGGACGGAATCGATCATGGCGGCGCCGACGCTGGACTGAAGCGGGGTGACGAGGCTGAGCCACAGGGAAGAGAGCCACGGGGTCAGCAGCGGGATGGGCAGGAGGAGGAGAGGCCGTCCCTCCTGCCGTGCGAACTCCTTCATGAGTCCGGCGTATGAAACGCGGTCGGTCCCGCCGATCTCGAAAACGCCGGGGCGAGGCGGATTGGCATCGAGGGCAGCCCGGAGGTAGTCCACGGTATCGGAGGCAGCGATCGGTTGAGCCAGCGACC
>JANOFA010000803.1:0-6748 GCA_031413355.1 Gemmatimonadota bacterium
CGCATGCGTTCCTCGTGGGTGGCCAAGTGCACAGAATGGTGATACTCTCTCGCCCGTTCCCCGTTCCCGCTCCGTTTACCCTCTCTCCGATCCCCGAGCCAATGCTCGTTCAGTCACTCATCGAACGCAAGCGGGATGGCGAAAACCTGTCCGCGGACAATTGGCGGGCGCTCGTCACGGCCTACGTCCACGACGAGATTCCGGATTACCAGATGTCCGCACTCCTCATGGCGGTCGTCTGGCGCGGCCTCACTCCCGGCGAGCTCGCCGCCCTGACCGGCGCGATGCTCAACTCGGGGAGCCGGCTCGATTTCGGCCGGTGGGAGGTTCCGAGGGTCGACAAGCACTCCACCGGTGGAGTCGGCGACAAGGTGTCCCTGGTCCTCGCCCCGCTGGTGGCGAGTTGTGGCGTGGCGGTCCCGATGATGTCCGGGCGCGGGCTTGGCCACACCGGCGGCACGGTTGACAAGCTGGAGTCGATACCCGGCTTTCGCACCAACCTCGGCCTCGCGGCGGTGCGCGCGCAGGTGGAACGGATCGGGTTGGCGATGTTCGCCCAGGGTGACGAGATCGCCCCGGCCGACCGGAAAATGTACGCCCTCCGCGACGTGACCGGGACGGTCCCCTCGGTGCCGCTGATCGCGGCCAGCATCATGTCGAAGAAGCTGGCCGAAGGGCTCGATGGGCTGCTGCTGGATGTGAAGGCGGGAAGCGGGGCGTTCATGACCGGGCCGGACCAGGCGCTCGAACTGGCCCGGACGATGGTGGGGATCGGTGACGCCCACGGGTGCCGCACCGCTGCGTTCATCACGGCGATGGACCGGCCGCTGGGCCGGGCGATCGGCAACGCGCTGGAGGTCGAGGAAGCCCTGCTGGCGCTGGATGGCAAGGGACCCGAGGACCTGCAGCTTGTGGTGCGTGCCTTCGCGGTCGAGATGATGATCCTGTCCGGGTCCACCACCGATCGCTCGGTGGCGCTGCGCGCCATCGACGGGGCGATCCAGTCGGGCCGTGCGATGGAGCGGTTCGGCCAGCTGATCGAGGCGCAGGGGGGCGACCCGCGCATCATCGAGGACCCCGGGCTGCTGCCGCAGGCGGCGGAGGTGGAGTTATTCGAGGCTCCCGAGGCGGGGACTGTCGCCTCGGTGGACCCGCGTCCGCTCGGTCTCGCCGTGGTCGAAATGGGCGGCGGTCGCCGGGTCCTGGGCGGACCGATTGATCACAGCGTGGGTTTTGTCGTGTCCGCCCGGCCGGGAGCGAAGGTGGC
Organism: Gemmatimonadota bacterium; assembly: GCA_031413355.1. Taxonomy (GTDB): domain Bacteria; phylum Gemmatimonadota; class Gemmatimonadetes; order Gemmatimonadales; family GWC2-71-9; genus JADJOM01. The sequence goes on from JANOFA010000803.1 coordinate 1,268, forward strand.
ACGAGGCGAACCGGTGGCCTCGGTCTTTGCGCGTGATGCCGAGGGGGTCGCGGTTGGCCTGGCGGCGCTGAAGCAGTCGATTCGGTTCGGGCCGGTCGCCAGGCAGCTGCCGCTGATTTCCCATCGGGTCACGGCGACGGGCACCGAGCTGCTCGCGGAGGAGTGAGAGATGGGCCTGCTCGCGGGACTGGTCCTGCTCGTTGGCGTGGCGATCTGGCTGTTCCGGAAGTCTGGTCGCAGCGGAGCTCCAGCTTCACCCCCGCGGTCGTGGGAGGATGAGGTGGCACCGGTCGACGCGGCGGAACTCGAGGCCGCCGAGCGCGAGGTGCGGGATCTCGATGTGAACCAGCGACCGGAGGATGGCTTCGAGGGGGACGACTGGGGGCCGGGGGCGGGTCGTCGCTGACGTTATCCGCCCAATCGCCTAATCGCCCGTCCGGCACGGAGGCCGGACCTACCCGCCCAACTGCCCAATCGCCCAATCGCCCAATCGCCTTTCCGTCCGCCCTCCTACACGTCCAGATTGCTCACGTACTTCGCGTTCTTCTCGATGAACAGCCGGCGCGGTTCCACCTCGTCGCCCATCAGTTCATCGAACAGCTTGGAAGCCTCGACCGCGTCTTCCAGCACGACGCGCAGCACCGTGCGGCGCACCGGGTCCATGGTGGTCTTCCACAGCTGGTCCGGGTTCATCTCGCCCAGGCCCTTGTAGCGCTGGATGTTGACCGTGCCCTTGCCCTCGCCGTTGGACAGCCGCCTGACGTACTCCTCGCGCTCCTTTTCGTCGTACGCGTAGTACTCCTCCTTGGCGCGGGCCACCCGGTACAGCGGCGGCTGGGCGATATAGATGAAGCCCGCGTCGATCAACTCCGGCATCTGCCGGAAGAAGAAGGTGAGCAGCAGCGTCCGGATGTGGGCCCCGTCCACGTCCGCGTCGGTCATGATGATGATCTTGTGGTAGCGCGTGTCCTCGAGGCTGAAATCGTCTCGTACGCCAGCGCCGATGGCGGTGATCATCGACCGGATCTCCTCGTTGGAGAGGATCTTGTCGATCCGGGCCCGCTCCACGTTGAGAATCTTGCCGCGCAGCGGGAGGATCGCCTGGAACTGGCGGTCCCGGCCCTGCTTGGCGCTGCCGCCGGCGGAGTCGCCCTCGACCAGGTAGAGCTCGCACAGCGCCGGGTCGTCCAGGGAGCAGTCCGCCAGCTTGCCCGGCAGCACCGCGCCTTCCAGCCCCGACTTCTTCCGCACCAGATCGCGCGCCTTGCGGGCGGCTTCGCGGGCCCGTGCGGCGCTCACCGCCTTCTCGATCACCGCGCGGCCCACCGCCGGCTTCTCGTCGAGAAACATGCGGAGCTGCTCGTACACCACCTGCTTGACGATCCCCTCGACTTCGCCATTCCCCAGCTTGGTCTTGGTCTGACCCTCGAACTGCGGCTCCCGCACCTTGCAGTGAAGCACGCAGGTGAGCCCCTCGCGGATGTCGTCGCCGGTGAGGCTGAAGTCTTCCTTCTTGAGCGAGCCCTGCTGCTTGGCGAATTCGTTGATGGCCCGGGTGAGCGCCGCGCGAAACCCGGTGAGGTGGGTGCCGCCCTCGTGGGTGTTGATGTTGTTGACGAAGGTGAAGGTGTTCTCGTTGTAGCCATCCTCGTACTGGATGGCGAGATCCACCTCGACGTCGTCCTTGGTGATGGTGAAGGTGATCGGCTTGGGATGCAGCACCTTCTTGTTGCGATTGAGCCACTCGACGAACTGGATCAGGCCGCCCTTGGCAAAGAACGCCTCGGTCTTGGGCTCGTCAGGCCGATCATCCGTGAGCGAGATCGAGACGCCCTTGTTCAGGAAGGCGAGCTGGCGCAGCCGGTCCGCCAGGGTGGACCAGCTGTATTCCAGCACGCTGAAAATTTCCGGATCCGGCTTGAACCGGACGTAGGTGCCGCTCTTGCTGGCCTTGTCCAGCTTTTCCAGCTTCCGGACCGTCTGGCCGCGGACAAAAGCCATGCGCCACTTGAAGCCGTCCCGGCGGACGATCACCTCGGTCGTCTCCGACAGCGCGTTCACCACCGAGACGCCGACACCGTGGAGGCCGCCGGAGACCTTGTAGTTGGACTTGTCAAACTTGCCGCCGGCATGCAGCACGGTGAGCGCCACCTCGACGGCGGGGAGCTTCTCGGTCGGGTGCATCTCGACCGGGATGCCGCGCCCGTTGTCCTCGACCGAGATCGAGTTGTCCTTGTGGATGATGACCTTGATCTCGTCGCAGTAGCCCGCCAGCGCCTCGTCGATCGAGTTGTCCACCACCTCATAGGCCAGGTGGTGCAGCCCGGCCTCGCCGGTGGAGCCGATGTACATGCTGGGGCGCTTGCGAACCGCTTCGAGGCCCTTGAGGACCTGGATGGAGCCCGCGTCGTACTGCTGTTCACCGCCGTTGCCGCTTGATTCCTTGGCCATAGGCTCCGATTCGTCGTTGGCGCGCACCACCGCGCACGCTTTCCGCTCTGCTCATCCCGCCGCCCCGTACCGCGCCGGGTCGCCCCCGCTCATGGGCGGCGGGGACCCCGATCCGCCGTCCCGCCTGCCAGCCACCGAATGGCGGTGATCCGCCCCGTCCGACCGGTGTTGAGCCGCGCGAGGATCTGCGGCGTCATCAGGGACAGCTCGCTGGCCCACGCCGCAGTGCTCACCCGGATCCGCAGGACGCCATCGGCGGACACCGCTTCCGGCGCGGTCGCCGCCGCGATCTGGGGCCCGACCAGTTCAGCCCACTCCTCCAGCACTCCCGCCCGTCCGATGTGCCGTGCCAGGCCGGCGGAGCGCAGGTAGCCCTGCAGCGCCTCTGCCAGCGCGGTCGGTTTCGTTTCCCGCGGCTGGTGGGCCCGGTTGCGAACTTTGGTCATCCGGTTGTGATGCTCCCCTGGTCGACCCGCCACACCGGTAACGCCAGCCCTGCCGGCAGCTCTTCCGCCCGCGGCGCGGTCAGGAACACCTGCGGGGACCGCCCGCCGAACAGCCGCTGCGCCAGGCGTTCCTGCCGCTCGCCATCGAGCTCCGCGAAGACATCATCCAGCAGGAGGGCGGGGGTGGACCCCGCCGTCAGCTCAATGGTCTCCAGTTCAAGCAGCTTGAGGGCGATGGCCGCGCTCCGGTGCTGCCCCGTCGATCCATAATCTCGCAGCGACCGGCCACCGAGCAGCAGGCTGAGATCGTCACGGTGCGGGCCGATCGTCGTCATCCGCCGGGCGAGATCCTGCGGTGCGGCGCGCGCCAGCCGCTCCGGCCAGGCCGCCACCTCCGCCAGGTCCACGTTCCCGGCGTACTCGAGAGTTGCTTCCGTGCCGTGCTCGCCCAACGCGAGGAGCGATGCCCGATACGCCGTGCCGATGGACCCGACCCACTGGATCCGCCGGCCAACCACCAGCGCGCCTGCCTGGGCCAGTGGACCATCAAACGCCGCCGCCAGCTCCGCCCGACCCAGCCGAAGCGCCGCATTCCGCTGCTTGAGCGCCGCCCGGTACCGCGCCAGCGCCCTGAAGTAGGCCGGATCCGCCAGCGCAAGTGTGCGGTCGAGGTACAGCCGACGACCATTCGCCGCTCCCGAGGCGAGCCGCACATCGTCCGGCGCGAACACCACGGCGAGCCAGGTGCCGGCCGCATCCACCACTCTCGCCGCGGCACCGCCATCAAGCGACAGCTGCTTTTTCCGCCCCGTGGCGCGGAAGGTGACCGCTACCTCTCGCTCGCGGTCATCCCGCACGAACTCCAGCCCCACATGGAACCCCGCCTCGGCGAATCGCACCACCTCGGCATCCAGCGCCGTGCGGAACGAGCGGAACAGCACCGGATAGGCGATCGCCTCCAGCAGACTGGTCTTGCCCTGGCCGTTGGGCCCCAGCAGCACGACCCCCGGCTCGGGGAAGCTCAGCGCGGTGTCGGCGAGGTTGCGAAAGCCCCGCACGGTGAGCCGTGCCAACCGCACTACTGCACCGTGACCTGACGGATCGCGGTATCCCCCCGATTGCCCAGCACATCCGTCCCGAATACTCGCACCGTGATGGTCTGTCCCGACAACCCGTTCGTGGTGAGGGGCAGCCCGAACCGGAGGCTTTTCCCCGGGCGGATCGCCGGCTGAAAGCTGGTCACCCCACCTACGGTCTCGAAGTAGACCGTATCGAGACCGTCCGGATCCGTGGAAAGCCCGTTGACGAAGAAGCCGGGGCCCGCAGTTACCGTTGTATCCTGGCCCGGCTGGTCAATCACCGTCACCGGCCCGTCGCCCACCGGTCCCGGCCCGGTCCCCGGAAAGGTGAGCCGATCCCGGGTGCTGCAGGCAGTACCGAGACCGACGAAGAGCAGGGCGGTAACGCCCCCCACGGCCCGGGCGCGCCGCACGAGTGACAGCGGAAACATCATGGAAAAATAGCCGCAGAGCGGGGAGAGTTGCAGGGATCAGCGCCCCTCGAATTTCGGGGCCCGCCTGGCCAGAAATGCCGCCATTCCCTCCTGCATGTCGGCGGTGCCGGAGAGCAGCCCGAAGTGATTGGCTTCCAGCAACAGTGCCTCGGCCTGACCCATCTCGAAGCCAGCGTCGACCGATTCCAGCACCGCGGCCACGGCCAGCGGGCCCTGGGCCAGGATGGACCGGAGCAGCTTCTCCGTCTCGGTCAACAGCGCCTCTGCCGGCACCACCCGGTTGACCAGCCCGATCCGCCAGGCCTCCTCGGCGCCGATCATCTCGGCCGTGAGCAGCAGCTCCAGCGCCCGGCCCCGACCCACCAGCCGGGGCAGGCGCACGGTGCCACCGTATCCCGGACCGATGCCCAGCTTGACCTCGGGCTGGCCGAAGCGGGCGGAAGGGCTCGCGATACGGAGGTGGCACGCCATGGCGAGCTCGCAGCCGCCGCCAAGGCAGAAGCCGTTCACTGCGGCGATGACCGGCTTCCGCATCGCCTCGAAGCGGCGGAACACCGCCTGCCCGGCCAGCGAGCGGCGCTTCCCTTCCAACGGACTCTGGCTGGCGAGCTCGCTGATGTCCGCTCCGGCCACGAAGGCCTTCGGGCCGGCGCCGGTCAGGATGATTCCGCGGACCGCGGAGTCCGCCGCAAGAGCCTCGGCGGATTCCCCCAACTCCCTGATGACCGACTCGTTCAGTGCGTTGAGCTTGTCGGGGCGGTTGACGGTGAGCGTGGCAACACCATCCGACAGCGTGAGCAGCAGCGTGGAGTAGGGCATCGGTCCCGGACGGAGGGCTGAGGTGTGTGAAGGCGGAGGAAGCTGATCGAGGGACAGGACGGCTCGCTCATCCCCGGAACCTGGTGCCCCCAGCTGCGGTGACAATAATAGCCGGTATTCCCACCCCCGAGCCTTCACTCATGGCGGTGCCTCGCCTCCGGTACGGGTGGACATGCGCGCCCCGCCGCTGACTCAACTTTCCGCCCCGCACGGCGTACCTTTCGGCCCATGTCCACTTCGACTCCGCTCCAT
>JANOFA010000804.1:0-7298 GCA_031413355.1 Gemmatimonadota bacterium
CCGCCCGGCCCCCGCGCCTGCCCGTGGCCACGACGATTGACTGTAGCGACTCGCTCAGCGTGATCACCCCGCAAGAGACCGCCGCGATGATCACGGCAGTGACGGCGTACAACACCCACATCGCTTCGGTGGCCGCGGCCAACAACTGGGCGTACTACGACATCAACCCGGCCCTTGCTGCCCTCCGCGCGAACGGTACCATTCCGGCGTTCCCCGACGTCTCGCTGGCCCTGGTCCCGCCGCCGACCCCGCGTGGCCCGGTCACGTTCGGCCCGATCTTTTCGCTGGATGGGGTGCACCCGAGCAGCTTGACCCATCGGGTGGTGGCGGACTCAGTCGCCGCGACCATCAACCAGTTCTACGGCCCGACCGGCACCGGTGATCTGGTCACGCCCCTGCCCGTGCCGGTCTGCGGTGGCGCCGTGACCTGTCCGGCGCCGTAGGCGCGAGGCGCGAGGCGCGAGGCGAAGGGGCGGGACTCCGAGAGGAGTTCTGCCCCTTGGCTTTTGGCGGTTGGCCAGCCCTTCCACTCAGGTGATCGTGTTCTGCCTACCGCCTACTCCCTCGCGCCTCGCGCCTCTTCCCCCCCTCCCCTACCTTCCCCCCCATGCCAACTCCCTGGACCCGCGATCGTGCCCTCGCCCTGATGCACGAGTACACCCCTTCCGACGCCCTGCGGAAGCACATGCATGCCGTCGAAGCCGCAATGCGGGCGATGGCGGTGAAGTATGCCGCCGACGTGGAGGCATGGGGACTGGTGGGATTGCTGCATGATTTCGACTACGAACGATTTCCCAACCCGACCCATTCCGCCACCGAGGAGCATCCGAGCGAAGGCGTGCGCATCCTTGCTGCGGAAGGCTTCCCACCCGACCTCCAGCACGCGATTCTCGGCCACGCGCACTACACCGGCGTGCCGCGGGAGACGCCGGTCGCGAAGGCGCTCTTTGCGGTGGACGAACTCTGCGGATTCCTCGTGGCATGCGCGCTGGTCCGCCCGTCGAAGAGCCTGCAGGATCTGGAGGTCGCGAGCGTCAAGAAGAAACTCAAGGACAAGGCCTTTGCCCGTGGGGTGAATCGGGACGACGTGGTGCAGGGTGCCGCCGAGCTGGGTGTGCCGCTGGAGGAGCACATCGCTTTCGTGCTCGACGCGCTCCGGCCGGTGGAACGCAGTCTCGGCCTGGGCGGCGCGTGACTCGACCGGCCCGCCTCGAAGAACGGGACCGTGAGGAAGTCACCCACACACCTCGGGCGATCGACCGGGCCGCCGCGGCCCGCGCGATCCCCGGCAACCGCGTCACCCTGCTGCAGGACGGCCCCGTCATCTACGAGGCGATGCTGGCGATGATCGCCGGGGCACAGCAGTTCATCCATTTCGAGAACTACATCATCCGCAGCGACCGGACCGGCTGGCAGTTCGCCGAGGCGCTGGCGGCGCGGGCCCGGGAGGGGCTGCCGGTGCGGGTGTTGTACGACTGGCTCGGCTCGATCGCGACCAGCGGCACGTACTGGCGCTTCCTGCGCGAGGCCGGCTGCGAAGTGCGCCAGTTCAATCCCCCCTCGCTGATACGGCCGCTGCGCATTGTTTCGCGCGACCACCGCAAGCTGCTCGTAGCGGATGGGTGCCGGTCGGTGGTGGGCGGATTCTGCATCGGCGATGAGTGGGCCGGCGAGCCGGCACGCGGACTGCCCCCGTGGCGCGAGACCGCGGTGCAGATCGAGGGCCCCGCAAGCCAGGCGCTGGATCTCGCCTTTGCGCGGCTGTGGGGCTTCGAAGGCGCTCCGCTTCCGACGGAAGAGCGGGCCACCGACGTCCCGTCGGCTGGCGATGCGGCGGTGCGGGTCGTGGTCGGTGAACCGGGCCGGCAGCGCGCCTACCGCGTGCTCGAGTATCTCGCGGCCGGCTGCCGCCAGCGGCTGTGGATCGTCGATGCCTACCTGGTGCCGCCCCAGCGGCTGTTCGAGGTCTTGTCGCTCGCCGTATCCGATGGGGTGGATATCCGCCTGCTGGTGCCGGGCGCGAGCGACCTTCCGCTGGTTCGCAACCTGACCCGGCTGGGCTATCGCGACATGCTCCGCGCGGGCCTGAGGATTTTCGAGTGGACCGGCCCGATGATCCACGCCAAGACCATGGTCGCCGACGGGCTGTGGGCCCGGGTGGGCACCAGCAACATCAACGCCGCCAGCCTCATCGGAAATTTCGAACTGGACCTTGTAGTGGAGGATGCGGCGCTGGCGCTGGAGATGGAGCAGCAGTTCCGTCGCGATATCGGCGCGAGCGTCGAGGTGGTCCGCGAAAGCCGCCGAGTCTCGAAGGCACTGAGCCGTGTCGTCCCGACCCGGCTGGCGCGGGTCACGACGGAAAACACCGCTCCCCGGCGGCGCGGAGCACGGGAACGGCGCGAGCGGGCCAAGATGGTCACTCGACTGGTGGCTACCGGCGCCTTCCGCTCAATGCTCGGGCCGACCAGCCTGGTCTTTCTGGTGCTCGGTGTTCTGTTCGTGGGGCTGCCGCAGATCACCGGGTATGTCTTCGGCGGGCTCTGTCTCTGGTTTGCGTTGGTGCTGGGACTCCAGGCGTGGCGGCGGCGGGAGCCAGCCGATAGCCGGTAGCCGTTAGCGGTCAGCAGTCAGCGGTCAGCAGTCAGCAGTCAGCAGTCAGCGGTCAGCGGTCAGCAGTCAGCGGTCAGCGGTCAGCGATCAGCGGTCAACCCTGAGCTACTCCCTGCCACCTGCCACCTGCCACCTCCCGCACCGATTCATCAGTTCGGCAACACCTCACCAAGCCAGCGCTCCAGTGCCTCACGATCACGGTCGGCGCCGAGCCGCCGGTACAGCACCACAGCGCACTCCACATCACGCCGCACCTGATCCCACGCCCGCTGTGAGGCGTACAGGCGGGCCCGGGTCCCGCGGGACTCCGCCTCGATGAGCGCGCTGCCATGCGCTTCGGCCAGCGCGACGGCGCGGTCCAGCGCTATCGCGGCCTGCACCACCTCGCCGAGGGCCAGGCGTGCGGCGCCCGCCACGCGCAGCGCGTCCGCCTCGCCGATAGCATCGGGGATCGCGGCGTACTGCTCCGCGCCCAGCCGGGCACCGGCCTCAGCCACCACCGGCTCCCCGCGACGGAGGGACAGCTCGGCTCGTCCCACATGAGCGATGGCAAGCAGCCGGGCGTTGCCCGCTTCGCGAGCAAAGTCGATGGCGCGACGCTCCTGCTTGTCCGCCAGCTCCAGCGCACCCATCTCCCGGAGCGAGAGCGCCATGTTGTGGTTGGTCTCGCCCAGCCCGACCACGTATCCCACGCGCTGAAAAGCAGGCACCGCCAGCTGGTAGAGCGAGAGCGCCTTGTCGAACTCCCCCCGGATGTTGGCGATCATCCCCAGGTTGTTCGTGGCGTGTCCAACGGTGCGATAGTCTCCCGCGCCGTTCGCCAGCGCCAGCGACAGCTGGAACTGCTGCTCCGCCTCGTCCAGCAGTCCCAGCTCGAAGGCGGCGGCCCCCAGCATGTTCACGGCGCGCCGGTAGAGCGTCTGCTCCGGATCGGTCGCGATCCGGGGCACGAGGACCTGGAGCAGGGTCCGCGCCTCCGGCAGGAAGCCGGTGCGTAGATCCGACTCCGCCAGCAGGAGCAGCAACGCCGGAGCGCTGTCAGGCACCCCCCGCCACTCGGCGAGCAGCAGGCGTACGTCACCCCCCTCGCCGCGGGCCGCAACGGCCCGGGCACGCTCCAGCAGGGAATCCGGGACCACCGCATCGGACATGAGCTCGCTCAGTAGGAAACCGCATAGCGGGTGAAGCCCGGGATATCGGCCTCGACTTCCATCTCGATCAGGTTCACGGTGCTGGGCAACACCGCCCAGAGATCGCCCAGGTTCTCCTGCTTCCAGATCTTGAGTGCAAGCACAAGCGCGGTGTCGGCGGCGTTCACCTGACCGTCCCGGTTCAGGTCCGGGTCGGCCTCACCGTACTTGAGCCAGAGCCGCGCCGGACGAGAGTTGGAGAACACCAGTCCCGCCGGCTGGAACTCGGTGATCAGTTGGAGCGTGTCCACCATGCTGATGGTGATCAGGATGGAATCGCCCGGGGCGATCGGCGTCCCGTCGGGGCGGTTCACCAGCGACCGGTCGTCCACCCGGAGCCGGGCGAACTCCACCGAGTCCACCGCACCCGGAGCCGGCCGGTACATCAATCGCAGCTCACGGCGCTCACCCCGGACGGCCCAGAAGCTGACCACGCGGTCCGCGAGCGGCGGCGCGGTGAGCGCGGGGCGGAGAAAGTGGAGACTGTCCTCCGCCGCGGTGGAATCCACAGGATTGGGGCCGGGGATGGTGTCCGCTCCGGTGCCGCAGGCGGCCACCAGGGGCAACAGGGCCAGGCACAGCGTCCAGCGTCGCATCAGTCCTCCTCCTCAACGGTCACCAGCCCCTGTCCCCGCGGCGCAAGCAGGCGCAGCAGGCGGGTCCGGGAAATACCGAGTCGCCGGGCGGCCTCGCTCTTGTTGCCCTCGCAGAGGCGGGTCATGGCCAGCGCCGCTCCACGGGTGATATCCGACATCGTCGCTGGAAAGGGCACGCCGTCGACTGAAACGCGAGCACGCTGCTGGTCGAGGCCGAGGTGATCGGCATCGAGCCGGGGCCCGTCGAGCATCAGGATGGCGCGCTCCAGCACGTTGCGCAGTTCGCGGATGTTGCCGGCCCAGGGGTGGGCGACGAGCCGTCGTTCCGCCTGCGCCGTGAGCTCCGGCAACGGCACCCCGTATTCGCGGGAGAAGCGCCCGAGGAAGGCGCGCGCCAGCAGCAGGACATCGTTGGCCCGCTCGCGCAGCGCGGGGAGTCGCAACCCCACGACATTCAGCCGGTAGTAGAGATCCTCGCGGAACTCCCCGCGACGCGAGGCCTCCGCCAGATCCACATGGGTTGCGGCGATCACCCGGACGTCGATTGGCATCGAGCTGGTACCGCCCAGACGACGAATCTCGCGCTGCTCGAGCACCCGGAGGAGCTTGCCCTGCAGTTGCGGTGAGAGGTGACCGATCTCATCGAGGAAAATCGTCCCGCCATTGGCCACTTCGAACAGCCCGGGCTTGGCCGCGCTCGCATCGGTGAAGGCACCCTTCTCATGACCGAACAGCTCGCTTTCCAGCAGGTTCTCCGGGATCGCGGCGCAGTTGATATCGACGAATGGCGCAGCGCGACGGGGCCCGTTGTAGTGGAGTGCGCGCGCCAGCAGTTCTTTGCCGGTCCCGGTTTCGCCGGTGATCAGCACGGTGACCGTGGCGTGCGGAATGACCCGTGACGCGAGCATCAGCGCGTCGCGCAGTGCTGGGCTGTCGCCCAGGATCCCCTCAAAGCGGTATTTGCTGGCCTCGGATGAGGCGAAGTTGGCGGTACGGCCGGCCGTCCGGAGCGCCTCCACCTCCCGAGCCAGCCAGATGCGCAGCGCTTCCAACTCCGCTGGCAGCGCGAAATACTCGGCCACGCCAGCACGGATCAGGGGCAGTGCGATCCGATGGTCAATCTGGGCTCCGACGGCGCAGACCTTGGCGCCAGCCTCCACCAGCGGCGCGGCGAGCTGGCCGAGCGCATTCTCCATCCCGGCGCCGTTGATCACCACGAGTTGGCCCGCCTGGACCTTCAATGCCGGGTCCGAGGTGACCACCAGCTCCGCTCGGCACTCCAGGGCCAGTCCAGCCCACAGAGCGGCGAAGGAATCGCTGGCGGCCAGCACGGTCAGTACAGGGTCCGAACCCGACACAAGGCCTCGATGGCGAAGATGGAGCGTTGCGGGACTGCCACGGCCTAAAGCAGGATACAGGCCCCGGTATCTCACTCTGATCCACCGCGCTTTGTTCTTGATTGCCAACGGGTTAGAAAATTTGATCAGGTCGGACCGGCCGTTCAGCCATGATCGAACCGTGACAGCTGACCCGTTTCGGTACAGGCACTCTCGCCTGCGACCCCTGGTGGCACCGACTGAGGCGGATGACTCACGGAACGGAACTACAGTGGCAACGTGCGGCTCGGGCATGCCACTGCTACTGCAAGGCGCGTTCACCATGTTGAGGATGCTTCGAGCACGCCCTATAGTCCCGCCCCGTAACAGCTTGCACAAGGTTGCCGGCCAGCTCAGGCTGGCCTCCATTCCCCCCCGATTCGCTCCGGGCCATAGCGGAGCGGTACAATTCAGGTTGGCCGAAACTGAAGGCTCAACGATTCTCAGGAGGGGCGCGTATCTCCCCTGTGACTGACCCGGAGTTGATTGCCAGCGCCCGCCAGGGGAATCGAGAAGCCTTTGGCACGCTGGTGGCGCGACATGCACCACAGGTTCGCCGGCTGACCCGTACCATTCTTGGGCATTCGACCGATGCAGAGGACGCGGCCCAGGAGGCATTCCTGTCCGCCTGGAAGGCGCTCGATCGTTTCGACCCGGCCCAGCGGCTGTCGCCCTGGCTCACCCGGATCGCGCTCAACGCCGCACGGGACCTGCGGCGGCGGCAACGGGTCCGCACTACGGAGCAGCTGCCGGAGACGCTGGTATCGACGGGACCATCGCCCGAGCAGTCGGCCGGTCAGTTGCTGTTGCGGGAACGGCTGGACACGGCGCTGGCCGCGTTGCCGGAGCGGCAGCGAATCGCCCTCGTGCTGTTCGATGTCGAGGGGTACAGTCACGCGGAAGTGGCGGCCCAACTGGACATCCCGGAGGGAACCGCCCGATCGGAAGTCTTCCACGCCCGGCGCCGGATGCGCTTGGCGCTGGGCCCATGGGAGGAGGAGAGCCGATGACGCAGGTCAACGATTTTGGACCCGGCCGGGATCACGAGCTGGGCAGGCTGCTCCGCGAGCACCTGTCGGGCGCTGATACCGCGGGCTTCACGGCACGGGTGCTGGAACGGCTACCTGCCGGTGGCACCTCAACCGCGTGGGAGATCCTCGCGGGATGGGCCCGACCCGGGCTGGCAGCGGCGCTTCTGCTCGCAACGCTGACCGGCTTCTGGCTGGTGGCGCGACAGGATGCAAGTCCTGGTATCGAGATCCTCGCCGTCGAGGGCCTCGAAGGTGGACACACCGTCGCGGGAGATGGCCTGCTCGCCGCGGTGCTGGCGGGTGGACGCTGAGAGGATTGCGAACAACCATGTCACCACGCAACTGGAAGGCCGCTGGCTTGCTGACTCTCGTAGCGCTGCTCGGGGCGGCGGCGGGGAGCCTGCTCACTGCTCGGGGTGCGTTCGGGCCCCGCGGGCACGGCCGGCACCCTCAGTCGCGCAGCGAGGCCTACGTGAAGCTGATGGACCACGA
>JANOFA010000805.1:0-1351 GCA_031413355.1 Gemmatimonadota bacterium
GGCGAGGGCGGCGCCAGCCTCGGGCGGCAGCTGGGACCGGACGACCCTTCCCTCCAGCTTCTGACCTGGAGCAAGCAACTCGTCCAGCGTCGCGCTGAACTTCTCCAGCACACGGTCCACCCGGGTCTCCACCAGCAGGCCGGACCAGCGCGGCACGGGGAGTTGCCGCGGAATCTCGAGGACCGGATACACCGCCTCCGCGAGTGCCATGTAGCGCAGTTCCCCCGGCCCGGCCATATACGCGACGGTGGGAAGCAGGGCGCTCTCGACCACCGGCCGAAGCAGCACATTGGCGGAGAGCCGTTCGGGCGCTTCGGCGGCGATGCGCTGGAGATCATCGCGGGTACATCGCTCGCCGGAGCGGCGGGTCGTGAACTCCCCGCCCACCCGCACCAGGCGGTCGCGGCCCGCCTTCCCTTCCAGCATGACCAGCGTCGCACCGTCGCCGACCGCAATTCCTGCGTCGTGGCCCCGCGACAGCAGTTCCGCATGCCGGGCGAGGAGCCGTTCTTCGATTGTGGCGGCACCATCAAGCGCGCCGAGAATCCAGGGCGCCTGGGCGCGTTTGGCGGCGGCATGGGTCGGATCGAACATCACAATGCCGTACGGTGCAAGCCATTCGGCCAGCAGTCCGGTGCAGCTCGCGGCCAGCGTCGCCTGCGGCTGGTAGTGCCGGCCGATCTCATTGAGGGTCGCTTCACGGAATTCCGATGGCGCAAGGTCGGCTGTCAATCGCTCCAGCACCGTTCCAATCTCGGAGCCAAGCATTTCGCGATAGAGCGGGGTGAGCGGCGCGTCAGGGGCCCGCTCCCTCAGCGTCGCCGTCGCCGGCGCCCCGTCTCCCCCGATCCAGATGGCATGATTCCCCTCGGCGAAATCGTGGTCGTCACCGGCGGACCAGAACACCGGCACGACGGGCCGATGCCACCGTCCCTCGAGTAGGTGGGCAAGCGCGACGGTCGACAGCGCCTTATGGATGGTATATAACGGCCCGCCCAGCAGGCCCGGCTGCTGCCCCGTGGTCACAACGAGCACACGAGGATCCTGCAGCCTGGCGAGCTGCGCGCTGTCCAGTGCCAGGAAGGCGGGGAGCAGCGCCGGCGAGATGCCACCGTTCCGCTCCGCGGGCCACGTCACGCTGGCTGCGAGTGGCGTGGGAACGATCCGCACACTCACGGCGCCACCTGTGCCAGGAGAATCGCCCGTGGCCCGTCACCGACAGGAGCGCCGTCGTAGTCGCCAAATCCGGTGATTACCCGCGCGCCATGCTGCTCGATCATCGCCTGCAGCTCCCCGAAGCTGAATAGTCGCACCCGCTCCTCGAATTGCCGCCCATCCGCGAGGCGCATCG
>JANOFA010000806.1:0-4912 GCA_031413355.1 Gemmatimonadota bacterium
AGCTGGCTGGCGAAGGTCGCGGCGGCGGCGATCTCCTTCTTGCCATAGGTATTGGTCTTGTGGTGGTCGAGCTCGAAGGTGCCGATCACTTCGTTCCCGAACCGCAGCGGCAGCACCAGCATGCTCAGCGCATCGGTGGTCGGGGCAAGCACCCGGTCGTCGGCGCGGGCATCGGTCACCGCGACGGGTTCGGCGCTTTCGATGGCCCGGGTGCGCAACTGCCCCGCGTCGAACGGTGGCTCGCCCCGGTTGGGCCAGCCGAGGGCACCACGATAGAGCAGCGTGGAGGTGCCGCCCTCGTGGCGGTAGATCCGGAAATCGCTCCAGTCGAGCACCCGGTTCGCCATCCGCTCCAGCTCGGCGAAAGCCTCCTTGAGCGACAGATTGCTGGTGATGATCCGCTCGCGCAGATGGATCTTGTTCAGTTCCTCGGCGGCGATCGCCTCTTCAAGGATGCGGGTGGTCAGCATCCCCAGCACGGTGAGGATCCCGAGGGCGATGAGCCAGCCTTCCAGCGTCAACGTCCGGATGGCCGCCACGGCGATCACGGCGCCGATCAGCGTCAGCATGTACGAGAGCACTTCGTAGCGGAGGATCATGAGCCGCTCGTGATGCTCCAGCTTGCCGCGCAGCAGCAGCGTGAAGTAGAACAGGGCGCGAGTGAAGAAGAAGTACATCCCGGCCAGGGTGATCGCCGGGGTGAGGAACTCGAGCGAGATGCCGGGGGGATCGACCCGGACGAAGACCGCCGCGTAGGCCCCATAGGCGGCGACAAAGGCGAGGACCTCGCGGGCGCCGTTGATCCACGCCACCCGCAGCATCTTCCGGAGCCAGAATGCGTCGGCGATGAAGATGCCCAGGCCCAGCGCGAAGACCACCATGCCGGAGCCGACCGTCACGGCGCCGACCAGCGCGGCGACGCCGATCTGGGTCAGGTAGGAGAACTTGGAGAGCGGGATCTGACCGTGGCGCAGCAGGACGATGACGACCAGCAGTGCGAGGGCGACCCACGGCTGCGCCAGCCAGCGGCGGTCGAGCCCGACCGCGGCCAGCCCCACGATCGTCCCGCCCCAGGCAATGAGCTGGGCATAGCCGGTCAGCACCCGCCGCGTGGCAGGCATCAGGCACCGGCCCCGTCATCGAGCGCGGCGCGCAGGGAGGCGAGAAACCGCCCCGCCCCCGCCGGCCCCTCGCGCGCGAGGCACTCAACCAGCGCACTTCCCACGACGACGCCATCGGCGAGGCGCGCCACGGTGCGGGCCTGCTCCGGCGTGCTGATCCCGAAACCGACCGCGAGCGGGAGCGGGCTCACCGCGCGGACCCGGGCGATATACGCCGCCATGCCGCTGGCCAGCGTGCGACTGGTGCCGGTGACCCCCAGCCGGGCGACGAGATAGAGAAAGCCCTCCGCATCACGGACCACATCGGCCAGCCTCGGCCCCGCGCTGGTCGGGGCGACGAGACGAATCAGCGACACCGGACTCCGCCGAACCACCGCTTCGGTGGCGGGATCGGTGCCGGCGGGCAGATCCGTCAGGAGCAGCCCCGCGACGCCAATCTCCGCCGCATCGCGGACGAACCGCTCGACGCCGTAGCGCAGCACCGGATTCAGATAGCTGAACACGACGACCGGCGGGTCAAGCCGCGCGTCGGCGATCAGTTCCAGGGTCCGCGCGACCGTCATCCCGGCCTGCAGCGCCTCGAAGGTGGATCGCTGAATGGTGGGGCCGTCGGCCAGCGGATCACTGAACGCGACGCCGACTTCGATTATATCGGCGTGCTCCGCAGCACGACGCAGCGCCTCGAGACTCTGGACCCGGTCCGGGTGCCCTGCCGTGAGGTAGGGGATGAGCGCGGTCCGACCGGACCGCTTGAGGGCGGCCCAGCACTCCGCGAGGCGCACGTCAGACAAAATAGTCGCCGACAATGATGCCATACCGATCGGGGTTGGTGACCTTGACGATCGACCGGAGATAGGAGCCGCTGCCGTCCTGCGCCGCGAGATTCGCCTCGGTGCCGGGCGGGGCAACCATGGCGCCATTGATATCAATACAGATCCGCACCACCGGCCGGTTCAGGAAATTCTGGTCCGGGTTGGCGGCGGAGACCACCGCCACCTCAAAGGTGTCCAGGATGACGCAGGTGCCCACGGGATACACACCGATCAGGTTGATCAGCGCCTTCACCAGCATCGGGTCATAGCCGCGGCGCGGGTTCTCCCACATCTCGCGCAGCACCTGGTCCGGCTGGATCGGCACGGTCTGGTAGCTGCGCCGCGTCGTCGCCGCATCATAGCCGTCGGCGACGGCGACGATGCGGGAGAAGATGCCCATTTCCCGGGGCCGGATGGCCTTGGGGTAGCCGGTCAGATCGGTCTTCATGTGATGCTCATGGGCCACGACGATCTGGCGATAGGGAATCTCGCCGTACCCGCGCATGTTGAACAGCGTCAGCACCCCCAGCCAGGGATGCGTCTGCATCATCTTCCACTCTTCCTCGGTGAGACCGGTGGCCTTGTTGAGGACCTCGACCGGAATGCGCGCCTTGCCCACATCGTGCAGCAGCGCCGCCAGGCCAAGATCGTAGAGCTGCAACCGGGTCAGTGCGAGCTTCTTCCCGATGGCGACCGACAGGATGCACACATTCACCGAATGGGTGAAAGTATACTCGTCGTAATCGCGAATGGTGGTGAGGCCGAGCAGCGAGGTCTCGTTGTTGAGCACCTGGTCGACAATGGCCTGGACCGCGCGCTTCACTTTTGTGATGGAGGTCGTGCGACCCAGCCGCACGCTGTTGATCAGGTCCTTCGTCACCGCCACGCCGTGGGAATAGGTCCGCTTCGCCACCTCGCGGGCCTTTTCCGCCTCGGCGACCTTGTCTTCCGATTCCAGCGGTGGATCGACCTCGATGTGGTTGACGCTTCCCAGCGCCAGGCGATCGCGGAACTCGATCAGCCGCTCGGGATCGGGGTCCCCGCCGCGGGCCGACAGCGCGAGAAGTACCCCGAGAAAGATCTGCCATTCCCGCCGTTCGACGCCGGTGGCCACGCGCAGAGTGCCGACATCGAGGGCCCTGAGGGCGGCAAGGGTGTTGGAAAAGGAGGCGTAGTTGTCGAGCTCGAGGCGGAGCCGGGTGCCGTTCACGAAGATGAAGTCGCCCGAGAGGCGGAGTTCGATCTCCCCCTGCGGGTCGAGCAGCGCCAGCGAAGCGGCCTGCAACTCGTCGAGCGACTTCTGCGCTGTGGTGTTCTCGATCGGGTAGAGCTTCAGGCTCCGCAGCGCGGTGTACATCGCCAGGAGGAATCCGCGGCCGGCATGCCGCAGGAAGGCATCGCCGGAGCTCTTGTCCTCGGCGTGGCCGGCGAGGTCGTGGTCGCGATTCACTGGCCGGACTCCCGCAGGGCCCGGCCCACCGCGGTGCGGACCACCAGTTCCTTGTCATCCTTGTGCTGCTGCAGGATTTCGCGGGCCTCGGGCGACTTCAGCCGGCCGATGGCGAGCGCGGCGCAGGCCCTGACCTCCGGCGTTTCCTTGCGCTTGAACAGCCCGCCAGGCGAGAGCATCGCGCTGAGTCCCGCCAGTGCAGTATTGCCGGCGATCATCGCGTACGCCTCGAAGAAGCGCATCCGTTCGGTCAGGTCGATCTCCCGCTGCACCTTGCCCTGCACCACCGGCTCGATGCGCCGCAGGGCGCCCTTGTAGCCGCGCCGGCCGAGCGCCTGCACCGCGGCGATGCGCACCTCGCGATCCGTGTCATCCACCGGGCGCTCGAGCGCGGACAGGGCGGCCGGCGTCCCGATCGCATCCAGCGCCTGCACGCCGGCAAGCCGGATCGGCGGGTGGGGGTGACCGAGGGTATCGCTGAGACCGGGCACGGCCGCCTGCAGCTTGAGTCGGCCGCACAGCAGGATGACCGAGGGGAGCGACTCCGACTCGGGGAGGCGGAGGAGACGGAGCACCTCGTGCGGGCTGGTCTCGGCCAGCCGGTCAGCAGAGGAGGCAAGCAGCTTGGCGACCGGCGAGGCAAGCGGCACCTTGGGCAACCAGACCATCACGGTCTCGAGGCTGGCGGGCCGGAGCTCGCGGAAGAGCTCGCCCAAGTCGTCCTCGGTCGGCGGGGTCTGCGCCTCGGTGACCGACTGGAGGATCTGCTGCAGCACCGCGGGCTCGGAAAGCCGCCCCGTCAGGCTGTCGAGTCGCTCGCGCTCGTCTCCCCGCAGGCGCTCCTGCTGCCGCACCAGGAGGCGGCTCTCCCGCAGGATCAGCGCGACCGAGCGGAAATCTCCGGCGTTGAGCACGTGCGGGAGGTAGGTCTCCATCGTGGAAAACGTGTCGCTCCGGGCCCAGGACTCGTCGCGTTGCTCCACGATGTCGAACAGGATATTGAGCACGTTGCCGCGCAGGTCCTGCTGGTACTCCCGCGCGATCGCGTCGGCGATCGCGTGGATCTCCGCTTCATCCAGCCAGTACAGCGTCGAATCGAAGTCATCGACATCCACCACGCCGGGCCGCTTGGGCGGGGCCTCCTCCTGCACCTTTCCGCGGGTGTCCTGCTGCTGGCTCTCGACAATGTTCGGATCGGTCGGCGGCTCGAGGCTGTAGGCGCCCTCGCCGGAGAGCCCGGGCACGTTCGCGTCGGTGGTGAATTCGGTGAAGTGATACTGCACCAGCGAAAAGTCCTGCTCCCACAGCAGCGTGAGCAGGTCGTCACCGGCGTCGGCGGCCAGGGAGCGGGCCCGCTGGACAATATCGAGAAAGCGGACGATTTCCTCCTCTTCCACCCCCGGGAAGAGCGTGAGGACCCGCATGCCGTCCTTGAACAGCGTCCACGCGAGGCTCTCGGACTTGTTCGGCTGGTGATAGACGACCTGCTCCTCCCACACGATGTCGGTCTCGACGATCTGCAGCGTGAG
>JANOFA010000807.1:0-2091 GCA_031413355.1 Gemmatimonadota bacterium
GCGGCACCGCGGACCGGCACAAGGATGTGCCGCAGGATATCCAGCAGCGGATCGCGCGCTGGAGCGCCGAACAGATGGCGGGGAGCAGCTTCCCGCTGGGGCGGGTGTATCCCGATGTGGCCGCGGGGGCGTAGCACCACCCCTGACAGGCGCGGGTCGTTTGGAAAGGTCCGCACAAGTGCGGGAGTCAGGTCGGGGCTCGTCCGCGGGGTCCCACCGGGCGCTCGGCTTTTCGTAGGGACGGTGGCGTCGCAGGGCCAGCTACGCACGCGCCCACCGGGACTCCCGCGACCTCGCCCCTCCCGGTGGGCTTGTGCAGAGCTTCGCTGAGGCGCTCGGTCGCCGGAGGGACCCGGCGGACGAGATCCGCTGCCACCACGTTAGTGCTGCAGCGCTTCCCTACCGGACGCGGATCCAGACCAGCGCCGGGAGCACGACATAAAGGAGGATGTCACGCACCAGGTAGAACGCCACCACGGCGGTGATGAGCTGCCACCGCCGCCGCCGAGTCATCCCGCCGAGCTTGAGCGCCTCGCGCCACTCCCTGATCCGCCGCATCCGCCTTCTCCGCGTATCCGTTCCGAAATCCCACGCACCATTATGTATCGGGCGGCGGATAGTTGCAATCAGGGCGACAACAGCCGCCGCAACTCCTCCGCGGTCAGCGTGATCACGTCGACCTGCAGGCTGACCGGCGTCCGGGGTGTGTCGGTGGAGTCCTTGGGCACCGAGGCGATGGCCTCGACCACATCCATTCCCCGGATGACCTGGCCATAGACGGTGTAGTGGTGGTCGAGCCGCGGGATCCCCTTGGGGTTGATCACGATATAGAACTGGCACCCCGCGGAGAGCTCGCCCGGGTTGTCGTCCCGCCCGGCGCCGACCGCGCCGTAGCTGTGCTTCAGGCTGTCAGTGAACTCCGGCGCAAGCAGGTAGGGGGAGCCGCCAAAGCCCTCCGGCGTGTCGGGGCAGCCGCCCTGGATGACGAAGCCCTTGATGACCCGATTGAAGGTCAGCGAATCCCAGTAATGCACCGCTGCCAGCCGGAGGAAGCTCTCCTTGTGGCGCGGCGTCTGGTCGTGCAGCAGGAAGAGAATCTCGCCCTGCGGGGTCCGGATCCGGCCCACCGGCCGGTTCGCTTCAGTGTGCCTCTCGAAGCGTCGGCTCACCCCACCCACCTCGAACTCGAGTTCCCGCACCAGCCCCGCCGCATCCCTCGAGAATCGCACCCCGGCATCCACGCCCTCGATCGAGAATGAGGAGTCGTCGTCGGCGACGAGCGGCATCGGCCCGTCGCCCAGATCGAGCCAGAGCCGGCCGTGACGACGGATGACGGTGGCGGCATTGCCGGCTTCGGTGTAGCTGCCGACGAACGAATCGAGGACGCTGTCCGCGACCCGATGGCTCATGCGCAGCGGCGGTGGTGCGTCGCCATCGGGAAGCGGTCGCACCCAGATATTCCGGAACCGAACCTTAAACCCATGGTCCTGCAGGCCGAAGGGGAGCCGGTCGGGATGCGCCGTGTAGGGCAGGCGACTGAGCCACGAGGTCGGCCCGAACAGCTCGACGTTGTTCTGCACCAGCACGCCGTTATGCAGCACCGTGACGCGCGCCGGAGTGACGAGCGCACCGACGGCGTCGAAGCGGGGCCGGCGGAAGAAGACATCGTAGCTCTGCCACGCGCCCGCCGGCCGCGACGCATTGAAGAGCGGGGGATGCTGGCCGTACATCGCCCCCGCCTGCCCATCGGAGTAGGTCTCGTTCCGCCACGAATCGAGAATCTGCAGCTCGTAGCGCCCCATCAGGAAGACGCCACTGTTGCCGCGGTCCTGTCCCTCGCCTTTCGCCGGCACCGGCTCGGCCCACTCGAGGTGGAGCTGCATGTCGCCAAAGGAGTCGACGGTCGTGAGTGTGCCCGTGCCGGGCCGCACCTCGAAGTAGCCCTTGCCCAGCCTCCACTGCGCCGGCTTTCCGTCCGCCCCAACCCAGTGCCTGAGGCTGGTCAAGGGCTACTTCGAGGTGCGGCCCGGCACGGGCACACTCACGACCGTCGACTCCTTTGGCGACATGCAGCTCCACCTCGAGTGGGCC
>JANOFA010000808.1:0-1095 GCA_031413355.1 Gemmatimonadota bacterium
GCGCTCGTATGTTTCAGCGCTCAGTGTTGCTCCTCGCAGCCACTCTCTCCCTGGGCGCGTGCAGTATCCTTGATACCAACCCGCCCGATCAGCTCTCCGATGACAAGGCGATCAAAACGCCGGGCGGCGCCCGCGCCGCGCTCGCCGGTGCCTACAACGAACTGCAGGACGGGTTTTACTACGGCGGCACGATGACCCATTTCGGCGACCTCATCGCCGATAACGCCAACCACACCGGGACCTTTACCTCCTATCAGGATGCGTTCCTGCACGCGTTCTTTGCGGACAACTCCGACGTCACCGGGATGTGGAACCACATCTACGATGCGATCAAGCGCACGAATACCCTGATCGACCGGGTTCCGGTCGTCACCGGATTCGCGGCGGGGGAGCAGGATCAGATCCTGGGCGAGGCGTACTTCCTCCGGGCGCTCAACTACCACAACCTGGTGAAGCACTACGGCGGTGTGCCGATCCGGCTCACGCCGATCACCGATCCGGCCACGGCGGGCAACATCACCCGGGCGACGGTGGCGGAGGTCTATGCCCAGATTCTCACCGACCTCGCTGAGGCCGAGATCCGGATGACGAATATCACGAGCCCCGACAACCACGCGACGGTTGCTGCGGCCAAGGCGCTGCTGGCCCGGGTGCATCTCTCTCAGGGCAACTATGCCCTCGCCCTGGCCAAGGCCCAGGAGGTGGAGGCTCTGGGCTATACCCTGGCTCCCAGCTACTCCGACCTGTTCAACAACGACGACGCCAGCACACCGGAAAACATCTTCAAGCTGACCTTCACCTCATCGATCGATCAGGCAAACCTGTTCGGCTTCTACTGGCTCTCCGACCAGCTTGCGGTTGGCGCAGGACGCTTCGAGATCGGACCGACCCAGTCGCTTATCGATGCCTATGACACCCTGTCCACCGATGCCAGACTGGTGTGGAACATTCAGCCCGATGTCAGCGGTGGAGGCTACGTTGAGGGCTCGCAGGCTGGCGGGTCGTACGGCACCAAGTTTCCCACCACAGCCGGGGCGGAAGATTTCCACGTGATCCGCTTCGCCGAGATCCTGTTGATCGAGGCTGAATCGTTCG
>JANOFA010000809.1:0-2352 GCA_031413355.1 Gemmatimonadota bacterium
CTCTCCACGTTCGTGGAGAGTGGGAGCACTGCCCAATTCGCCTCGTTCCCCCTCTCCCCGGTAGGGGAGAGGGGGCCAGGGGGTGAGGGCGCCGAACCACCGCGGCTGCGCGAGTACGACATCGACCGCCGCCGCCGCGCCGAGTACGAGCTGCTCGGCTTCACCACTGATATCCACCCGATGCGGCTCTATAGCGAAGAACTTGCACGGTTTCGAATCGTGCGGAGCACTGCACTGCCGCAGCATGTCGGCCGCACCGTGCTCTGCGCCGGAATGCTCACGACTGCCAAGCCGGTCCACACCATTACCGAAGAGCCGATGGAGTTCGCCACCTTCGACGATGGCGATGGCCTGATCGAGACGGTGCTCTTCCCCGCCGTCTATCATGCGCGGGGTCATGTCCTGTTCGACCAGGGGCCCTTCATCTTCCGGGGGAAGGTGGAGCAGGAGTTCGGCGCCATCACGGTGACGGTACTGCAACTGGACCGGCTGGAGCGGATGGCGGGGGTAGGGCGGGCCTCCGCGCCCGACAACACATGACAGGTGGCAGGTGGCAGGTAGCAGGTGGCAGGTGGCAGGTGCGAGGCAGGCGAAGCGGTGACCCGCTGAATGCTGACCGCTGAATGCTGACTGCTGATGGCTGACTGCTGACCGCTGACCGCCTGACCGCCTGACCGCCTGACCGCCTGACCGCCTGACCGACAGTAGCGAGACCGTCGTCCAACGTGTAGGATCTTTCCACCCTAAACAATCCGAGTCCGATGTTCCGTCGCCTGCCAGCCCTGCTCGTTGTGGCCGTACTGCTCTTGCCAGGCGTCAGCCTGTACGCCCAGGGCACCCGCCTCCTTCGCCAGCCGACGGTGAGCGATCGCGAGATCGCCTTCAGCTACGCTGGCGATATCTGGATCGCCAGCCGGGAGGGCGGCGATGCGCGTCGTCTCACCAGCGCGCCAGGTATGGAGGGAAACCCGCACTTCTCGCCGGATGGCCGGTACATCGCCTACTCGGGGGAGTACGCCGGCAACTGGGACAGCTATGTCGTCGAGGCGACGGGAGGCACACCGCAGCGACTGACATGGCACCCGGGCGCGGATCTTGTCCGCGGCTGGACGCCGGATGGCCGGTCGGTCGTCTTTGCCACCAACCGGCAGAATCCGCGGAAGGACGGCGTGCAGTTGTGGACCGTGTCCCGGAGCGGTGGCTACGAGCGGCAGCTCCCGCTCCCCGAAGCGAACCACGGCATGTTCTCGCCGGACGGCCGTCGTCTGGCATACGAGCGGGTACAGCAGTGGGATCTCGAGTGGCGCGGCTACCGCGGCGGGCAGAATCAGCCGGTCCAGATCTTCAGCCTCGCCGATTCGAGTGTGCAGAAGCTGCCGTGGGCCGGGAGCAAGGATATCGACCCGGTGTGGCTGGGGAACGCGATCTACTTCATCTCCGATCGGGACTGGGCCGGCAACGTGTGGCGTTACGATCTCGCGAGCAGCACCGTCACGCAGATCACCCACTACAAGGATTACGACGTCAAAACCCTGGCCGCCGGCGGCGGCGTGCTGCTCTACGAGCAGGCCGGCTACCTGCACCTCTATGATCCGGCATCGGGGCAGGACCGCCAGCTCGCGGTCACGGTGCGCGGTGAACTTCCCTGGGCTCAGCCGCGCTGGGTGGACGTGGCCAAGAACGCCGCCTCCGCCTCGCTCTCGCCCACGGGTGTTCGCGCGGTGATCGAGGCGCGCGGTGACATCTTCACCGTCCCCGCCGAAAAGGGAGATGTCCGGAATCTCACCCGGAGCCCGGGCGCAGCGGATCATGCCCCGGTCTGGTCGCCGGATGGAAAGAAGGTGGCGTGGTTTTCCGATACGACCGGCGAGTACCGGCTGCTCATCGGGAGCCAGGATGCCCTGGAGTCACCGCGGGAGATCGTGCTCGAGCATCCGACCTATTACTACCATCCGGCCTGGTCGCCCGACGGCAAGTACCTCGCCTTTACCGATGCCGGCCGAAACCTGCTCATCGCGGACGTGGCCACGGGCAAGGTGACGCGCGCCGATGGTGACACCTATGCGCACCCGGAGCGGAGCCTGATACCGGTCTGGTCGCCGGACTCGCGCTGGATTGCCTACAGCAAACGGCTGACCACCCAGTACCGCACGATCATGGTCTACTCCCTCCCCGAGGCGAGGGCACGCCAGCTCACAGACGGCCTGTCCGACGCGGGCAGTCCGGCGTGGATGCGAGCGGCAAGTACCTCTACTTCCTCGCCTCCACCGACTACGGACTCGCGAGCGGCTGGCTCGACCTGAGCTCCTATGATCGCAAGGTCCGACAGGCGGTCTATCTGGCCGTGCTGGC
>JANOFA010000810.1:0-1247 GCA_031413355.1 Gemmatimonadota bacterium
CAGCGATTCAACTTCGATACGTCGATGGGCTCAGTCACTACGAAATTGGCCTCGAGTTGAATGTCGGTGGTGCCGCCGAGGCTGCCGCCGCCGGAGGCGATCATGGCGCTGATCGTGACCCCCGCCTGACTCACCGTGTTGCCCGCGGCATCCTGCAGCTCCACCACCGGCTGGGTGGCGAACGGCACCCCACTTTGTGCAGTCGGCGCCGGCTGGGTGAGCAGCGCGAGCCTGGCCGCGGGACCGGCGGTGAGTGTGGTCGCCGCCGGAGCGGTCACTCCGGTGAGCCCGGTCCCATTGAATGCGAGGGTATAGGCGCCGACCGGCCCGCTCACCACCAGGTTGCTGAAGCTTGCGACACCAGATGCGTTCGTCAGCACGGTGTCGGTCCCGCCGAGCGTCCCGCCGGCACCACTGGCGATCGAGGCCACCACAGCGACGCCGGCCTGCGTGGCCGGATTCCCGGAGCCATCACGGAGCTGGACCACCGTCGCCGGCGCAAGCGCAACACCACTCTGGCCGGTAGCCGGCGGTGCGGTGGTGAGGGTGAGCGTCGTCCCGCTCCCCGCCGCGAGAGCGATACTGCCGCTGGTGACGGGGCTGACGCCAGTCGCACCGGCGGTGACCGTGAAGGTGAGGCTGTAATTGCCCGACGACCCGGTCAACGACAGCCCGGCGAAGGTCGCGGTACCGGCAGCGGACGTCTGAATCGTCGTCGCCCCGCCCAGTATCCCGCCAGCACCGTTGACAGTCGCGGTGATGCTCACGCCAGCCTGGGGCACCGGATTGCCGCTGGCGTCCCGCAGCTCGAGTACCGGCTGCTGCGCGAAGACCGACCCGCTCAGCGCGCTGGTGGAGGGCTGGACATTGATTCCAAGCTGTGTCGCAACGCCAGCGCCGACCGTGATGGTGCCTGACACCGCAGGCGCGAGCCCGGCCGCCGTGAAGCTCAGCGTCCTCGGCCCCGAGGCGCCGGTGATGCTCAGGTCGGTGAATGCCGCGGAGCCGTTGGCGAGCGTGGCCACGGTCGTGGTGCCGCCGAGCGTCCCAGCGCCAGTCGCGATTGTCGCCGTGATGCTGAAGTTGCCAGCGACGGAATTGCCGGCAGAGTCTCGCACCTGCAGCGCGGGCTGAGTCGCGAACGGCACACCACTCTGCACCGATGCGGATGGTTGAGTCGTGATCACCAGCAGCGCCGCGGGACCGGCCGCCAGTGCAATGGACTGGGTCGTCGCCGCGGTGAGGCC
>JANOFA010000811.1:0-1559 GCA_031413355.1 Gemmatimonadota bacterium
CGTCCGCTTTCTAACCAGCGCATGGACCTGTCAAGCCGCGGCGCCTGCCCTTTCGTTTACTAAGTGAAGTGTATCGCCGCGCCTTGCAGGTCATGCGCGGCCGTTAGACCGCCTTGATGGAGGAAGCCTTGTCCCCACCACGCCGGAAAGGGCTTGCAATCTTCCACGCCTCGGCCGCCGCGTTGGGGTTCAGTGTACTTCCCGCTTCACGCCTCCAGCTTGATCTGGTACACGGCCTGACCCTGGCCGCGTTTCTCACCTTCCTTTTGGCGTCGGCCTGGACTGGCTATCTCTTGTGGCGTGACGACCCACGAGGGCGCAACTGGTCCATTGGGTTGCTGATCGTCCAGCTGCCCCGGCTCGCCACCCCCATCCTCAGCTATTCCCTATTCGGCCCCGTCATCGTCTACATTAAAGTGGAAACGAATTTCGACATTGGAATGGCGGCAGAGCTCGCGACGCGACTCGAATGGCAGTGGCGGGGAGACGTTGACCCCAGCATGATCGGTGTCAACGTGGTTGCCGTGGTCCTGCTCTACCTGTGGTTGCTGGGCGACCAACCGCGCCAAGCGGTTCCCACGAGTGGTGGCTTGGTCGTTCATTGACGACGGCGGTCTAACAAGCGCATGCACCAGACGTGGCGCGGCCAGAGCCTTGCTCAGGGCGGGACTTTAGCCCACCTTGGCTGACAGTTCCCTGTTCTGTGCCGCGCCACGCAGGTGATGCGCGGGCGTTAGTAAGCGGAAACTTGCGTCGTTATTGCAACCGCGTTTCTCTGGTGAACGGCCTTTCGGGCTGGCGGCGGTGTAGGCGCGGGGCGCCCCCACGGTCGCCAGCCGCAGGCGGGATGGCGGCTGGCGCGAACGGATGAGGGGATCGTGGGGCGCTGCCGCGCGCAGAATGCAGTGCTTGCCGCAAGCAGGCGCCGGAGTGTCCGCCTTCTAACATTGGCATGAAGCTGACGGGCGGGCGCCGTCGCCGCCGGTCGAGCCAGGCTACAGTGGGTACCAACGCGGGGCGGCGCCTAGGACAGCGTCACGCACAGGAGTGCGCCCGCCCGCAGCTTATGCCAGTCCGTTAGGCCACATCGTCCTTTGCCGTGGAGGATTCCATGCTGCGCCTCGCCACCTTGGCGGCCGTCCTCCTCACTGTGGCCGTTGCGCGTCCGTCGCCACCCACCCCACTTCTCGTGGGCACGTGGCAGCTGGTCTCACGGACCGACCGCGATTCCAGCGGCCGCGTGCTCAGCGCCACCGGACTCGGCGAGGCTCCCATTGGCTACCTCATGCTGGACGCCGCCGGCCACGTATCAGTCCAACTAGCGGCCCGAGACCGGTCAGGCCTGGTCTGCGATTCGACTGGTCGGTCCCCTGACCCAAATAACAATGCCAATATCAGTGGCTATAGCGCCTACTTTGGACGGTACGAAGTCAACGCCGATGCAGGGACCGTCACGTACATCATAGAAGGCACGCTCTCACCCGCCGATGCCGGCAAGCGTCTCCTGCGCCGTTTTCACGTAGTGGGCGACACCTTGACCATTTCCTTCGACCCCCTCG
>JANOFA010000812.1:0-2520 GCA_031413355.1 Gemmatimonadota bacterium
CTTCGCGACGCGCACGGCAATTGCCTTTTGACACAGGGGCCGGTCGATGACCGGCCCCTGTGTGATTCACAACAGGCACTTACGCCGGGTCCGCCCATGCGTCGCGCAATCCTTCTCGCGTTGCACCTCACCGCCGCCCCGCTGGGCGCCCAGTCCCTCAAGGGCTGGAGCGACGAGCTACCCCCGGTCCGACCGGTCGATCGGCTGCTCGGCCTCGCCGCGGTGCTGAGCGATGCGCTCTTGTGGCCGGCTCCCCCGCTCCGCCCCGCGCCCGAGCCGGTCCGGGCGATCTACGTGAATGCCTGGGCGTTTGGCGGCAGTCGGTTCTGGGACCTCGTCCGGCTGGCCGACACCACCGAGATCAACAGCTTCGTCATCGACGTGAAGGATGACACCGGCTACCTCACCTATCGCTCCGCCGTCCCCACCGCCATCGCCATCGGTGCCAACGGGCAGCTTCGGTCCAGGGATGCCGCCGAGCGGCTGCGCGTACTGCAGCAGCATGGCATCCACGCCATCGCGCGGATCGTGGTCGCCAAGGATCCGCTGCTGGCCAGCCACAAGACTGCATGGGCGGTCCAGCAGGTCGGTGGCGGACTGTGGCACGACCGGCTCAACTTCGCCTGGGTCGATGCGTTTAACGACTCGGTCTGGGTGTACGCCGGCCAGCTCGCCGCCGAAGCGGTGCATGCCGGATTCAGCGAAGTGCAGTTCGACTACGTCCGATTCCCCGATGAGCCGCGCAGCCGGATGGCCCAGGCGATCTTCCCCGCACGGCGCGCCGGCGAAAGCGCCCGCAGCGGCGTGGCGCGAAACCTCAAGCTCCTGCGCGACCGG
Source organism: Gemmatimonadota bacterium (assembly GCA_031413355.1). Classification (GTDB taxonomy): domain Bacteria; phylum Gemmatimonadota; class Gemmatimonadetes; order Gemmatimonadales; family GWC2-71-9; genus JADJOM01. The sequence continues at coordinate 838 of JANOFA010000812.1, forward strand.
ATCAAGCCGCTCGGCGTCCCCTTCACCATCGATGTGTTCGGCATGACGACCAACGTCACCGTCGATCTCGGCATCGGGCAGATGTGGGAAGATCTGATCACCACGGCGGACGTCGTCCTCCCAATGGTCTATCCCAGCCACTACTACCAGGCGATGTACGGCGCCGCGCACCCCAACAGCGAACCGTACCGCGTCGTCCGCGGCGCTCTCGCCGATGGGCAACGCCGCTCTCGGCGGATCGCAGGCAGAACAGCGGAGATCCGGCCGTACCTGCAGGCCTTCACCCTCGGCAGGCCGCGGTACACTCCGGAGCATGTACGCGACCAGATGCGGGCCGCCGCCGACCTCGGTATCCACGGCTGGGTACTGTGGAATCCGCGCTCGGCATACGATGCGCGCATCTTCCAGAAAGCCAGCACCCGCCCGCTCCAGGTTGCGGTGCAGGTCTCGCGTGGCTCCCCCACACCGGCGGGCGCGCCACGACTCACCATCCGGCGCTGAACCACCGCGCGGGGTGGCCGCCTGACCGGAGGCCACCGACGCACTACCATTCGGCATGCGCCGAATGCTCCTGGCCGGTTGCGCCGCCCTGCTCTTCGCCTGCTCCGCCACCGCCCAGACACTGCCCGCCCGCCCGGTGGAATCGACCCGGACGGGGACCCTCCAGGATCCTGACCTGCGCGAGAGCTCGGGCGTCGCTCGCAGTCGCGCGATTCCCCGCATCCTCTTCACCTTGAACGACTCGGGCAACGACCCGGTCATCTTCGCCACCGATTCCTCCGGTCGGCCGATCGGTCGCTGGCTCGTCCCGGGCGTCAGCAACCGGGACTGGGAAGCCATCGCCATCGGCGCCTGTCCTGCCGGCTCCTGCATCTATCTGGGCGATACCGGCGACAACCGCGAAGAGCGACAGGTCGTCACCATCTACCGGCTGCGTGAGCCCACCCGGCTCGAGCGCTTTCGCGGCGCAGCGGACGCCACTCCCATCGACCTCGACACCCTGCTGCTCCGCTATCCCGATGGGCCGCACGATACCGAGGCGATGTGGGTTGACCGGGATGGCAGCCTGAGCCTGGTGACCAAGGGGCGCACCGGCGGCATCATCCTCTTCCGGGTACCCGCGGCGGCCTGGGAAACGCGCGTCGCGGTGACCGCAACCCGGGTGCAGCTGCTTCCCATCACGCCGGACCAGTCCGCCGGTCGGTGGGTGACGGATGCCGCCCTTTCCCCCGACGGCGCGCGCGTGGCGATCCGCACCTACACCGAGCTCTATCTCTTCCCTGTGCTTCCCGCCGGTCGGCTGGGTGCGCCGACCACGCGTTGCACCCTGGCCGGACTCGAGCCCCAGGGCGAAGGCGTCGACTGGCTTGATGGTACGCGCCTGGTGCTGACCAGCGAGGCCCCACTCCCGACCACCGCTGGACTCATCCACGTGATCCGCTGCGGTGCGTGATACCCATCGCGCCCGGATCTTCTGGGTCCGCCGGCGTCTGCTCGTCGGCCTCGGCGCCGCGGCGCTGCTCTGGCTGGGACTCGGCCAACCAGGCCGGCACCGGGCACCGCATCATGCCGAATGGATCACGGTCGACGGTCTCCGGCTGCGTGCCCTCCGTGCGGGGGCAGGCGACACCACACTGCTCTTCCTCCACGGCTACGGCGAATCGCTGCTGACCTGGCGGTACC
>JANOFA010000813.1:0-1548 GCA_031413355.1 Gemmatimonadota bacterium
GGCTGCGATGGTCGCGATCGTCGCCGACATCCACTCCTCCACCGGCTGATTGCCCAGCTGGTACTGCGCTCGCACCCGGCCCGCCTCCGCCCGGAATCCGCGCAGGTAGCCCTGCTGCACAATCGGCCCGTAGGTCCCCGCGAGTCTCTGCTGCTCCGCCTGTGCCAGGCCTTGCATCGGCTCGGCCACCACCACCCGCGCCCCCGGCCGCACCCGTTGCAGCACCATGCGGGAGAGAAAATCAGACGGAGTCGCCAGCGGATTGGCATCGCACGCCATGTTGTTCGCGGCACTCTGCTGCATGATCTGCTGACTCAGCTGATCGTCGGACCAGACCCAGGAGTACTGCGGCAGGATCTCGAAACCCGTCAGGCCGTCCTTCGATCGGGCCCGCCACCGGGCCTGGACGATGTTCTGTGGGCAACGGGTCATTCCCTGCGCCCAGGTCACGCCCCCATCCACCTGCCAGTCGGAGGGTACCAGCAGTCGGGCCACCTCCACCGGCCCTCCAAAGCCCTGCGTGTCCATGATCCGGACCAGGCGCATGCGCATGACGCCTCCTGCTGTCGATCGCGGGGCGGCGGTGCGGGGCTGTTGCGCGATGGCGCCCGGTGGGAGCGCTGCGACGGCGAGGGTGAGAACGAGGAGGAGGGCGGGGCGTCGCATGCGGAGTCTCCAGTAAGCCGTCAGATAACGGCCGTTGGCCGTTAGCCGTTGGCCGTTGGCAAGAACATTCTCGGTGAGTATCGTCCCGCCTACCGCCTACCGCCTACCGCCTACCGCCTACCGCCTGCCAGCCGCCAGCTATAACAACTTCGTAATCCACTCTCCCACGAACCACCCCGCCGCCGCCACCCCCAGCCCCACGAGGAACATGTCCATCCCGCTGCGGATCACGCTCCGCCCGGTGAAGAAGCTGCGTGCGCCGCCGACGCCGAAGTGCGCCGCCATCGCCAGGGCGAAACTGGTCCAGATCGCCGCCGGCCCGTTGCTGAAGAGAAACGGGGCGACGGGAATGAATGCGCCCACCGCGGTCGCCAGTCCGGTGATCCATGCCTCACGCAGCGGGCTCGAGTTGGGTTCGCCGATCTTGAGTTCTTCCCGGATGCTTTCCTGCAGCGCCCGCTCAGGATCCTCCATGACCTGCGCAGCGAGTGCCTCGGCCTGCGCGATCGGCAATCCCTTGGCCTGGTAGAGCAGGGCAAGCTCTTCCCGCTCGAGCTCCGGCATCAGCCGGATCTCCTCCCGCTCCATCGCGATCTCGTGTTCATGCACCTCGCGCTCGCTCTTGGCCGCGAGGTAACCGGAAGCGCCCATCGAGAGCGCATCGGCCACCATGCCGGCGACACCCGCCACCACCACGGTGTGCGCCGCGAGGTTGAGATTCCCCTGGGCGCCGAGCATGCCAGCGACGAGTCCGAAGTTGGCGGTCAGGCCGTCGTTGAAGCCGTAGACCAGGTTGCGCAACAGGCCGCCGGCCCCGGTCTTGTGCCACGGCTCCCCGCTCTTGCCCACCAGCCCGGCCAGCGACTCGGCGTGGGCCGCCGA
>JANOFA010000814.1:0-2955 GCA_031413355.1 Gemmatimonadota bacterium
GGCCGATCATGCGCTGACGACGATGGCCGAAACCCGTCAGCTGGTGCAGGACATCATCGAAACAGCGCGGGTGATGTACGCCGAGGGACGAGGACGACAGACCGACGTCCTGCGCGGGCAGGTGGACCTGGCACGGATGGACGAGGAAATCATCCGCATGCGGGCGATGCGCGAGGCGATGGCGGTCCGATTGAACAGCATGCGGGGTCTGCCGGTGGATGCGCCGGTGGCCACGCCGCTGCTGCCCCGGTTCCCCGATTCCCTCCCGTCGCGGGATGAGCTGGAGGCACGCGCGCTCGGCCAGCGGCCGATGCTTGCGGCCGGCGCCGCGCGCATCGAAGCCTCGGATGCGATGGCACGACGCGCCGGACGGGAGATCTGGCCCGATCTCACATTGGGCGTGATCTACGGCCAGCGACCGATGCCGGACGGCGGCACCGACCGGATGGGGAGCTTCATGCTGGGGTTCACCCTGCCACTCACCGCCGGCAGCCGCCAGCGCCAGATGGAAGCAGAGGCGAGAGCCATGAACGCGATGGCGGTCGCCGACCTCGATGACATGCAGAACGAAACCCGCGGCCGCATCGGGGAGCTGCACGCCGACCTGATGCGTGCCCGCGCCCTTGCGTCGCTCTACCACGCCACACTGCTCCCTCAGCTCCGCGCGACGACGGCCTCCGCACTCAACGGCTACCGCAGCGGGACCGCCGACTTCATGACGCTGCTCGACAGTCAGATGGAGTCGCTCCGCGCGGCACAGGAGCTGTTTCGCTTCGATGCCGAAACGGGCAAGGCCATCGCCGAGCTGGAAATGCTGACTGCGACCGAGCTGCTGGACCCTGCGTCCACAGCCGACACCACTGGAGGTGAACCATGATCGCCCGCCTGGCCCGAGTGGCCCTGATCGTCGCCGCCCTGTTCACGGCGTGGTGGTTCACCCGGTCGGCCAAGGAGGCGCCGGTGGAAGCCGGCGGTCACCAGCATGGAGGCGCCGCGGTCGCTGACAGTGCGGCACCGGTCCACCTGAGTCTGCGGGATCAGGAACGCATCGGGGTCACCTTCGCCCCGGTGCTGCGTGGCGCGCTGCACCGCGACGTACGCATCGTCGGCCAGCTCAGCTATGACGAGACCCGCATCCGCACCGTCTCCCCGAGGTTCGAGGGGTTCGTGGAGCAGCTGTTCGTGGACTATACCGGCAGCCCGGTGCGCGAGGGAGAAGCGCTGCTCTCCATCTATTCGCCGATGGTGGTGACCACCGCCGAGGAGCTGTTGCTGGCCCGGCGGCTCGGGAGCGATCTGGCGGGAAGCACCCCCGACGCCCGGTCCAACGCGGACCGACTGGTGGCCTCCGCGAGGCAGCGGCTGGTGCGGTGGCAGGTGCCGGAGAGTGAGATCCGGCAGATCGAGGAAACGGGCACGGTGCCCCACACCGTCACGCTCCGTGCGCCGGCGAACGGCGTGATCGTCGAGAAGAGCGTGCTCGCCGGGCAGCGCGTGATGGAAGGCGACGCGCTGTACCGCATCGCGGACCTGAGCGTGGTCTGGCTGGAGGGCGACGTCTTTGAGCAGGACCTGGCCGTCGTCCGGGTGGGTCAGCCGGTGTCGGCCGAGTTCCAGGCGCTGCCGGGCGAGTCGCGCGACGGGCGGATCAGCTACGTCGCCCCGACCCTGAGCCCCGAAACCCGAACCGTTCGGGTGCGGGTGGCACTGCCCAATCCGGGACTCGCGCTCAAGCCGGGCATGTTCGCCACGATCCGGCTCACGGCGCCGATCGCCCGCGCGGTGCTGACTATTCCCCGCTCGGCGGTGCTCGCGACGGGTGAGCGGAGCCTGGTCTTCCTCAAGCGTTCCGATGGTCGCTTCACCCCGACCGACGTGGTGCTGGGCGCGCAGACCGAGGACCGGCTGGAAATCCTGCGTGGTCTGGCCGAGGGCGACACGGTGGTGGCGTCGGCCACCTTCCTCGTCGACGCCGAATCGAACCTCGGCACGCTGCTCGGCGGCATGGGGAACATGCCGGGCATGGACATGACGGCACCGGCTGCGCCGGCGGCTCCTGCCCCGCACAAGGAGTAGCCATGCTCGCGCGCATCATCAGCTGGGCAACCGGCAATCGACTCCTGGTGCTGCTGGGCACCGCAGCGGCCATCAGCGGGGGCATCTGGGCAGTAGTGAACACACCGCTCGAGGCGCTCCCCGACCTCAGCGATGTGCAGGTGATCGTGCAGGCCGAATACGGGGAGCAGGCGCCGCGGATCGTGGAGGACCAGGTCACCTATCCCATCGCCGCGGAAATGCTCAAGGTCCCCGGCGCGCGCACGGTGCGCGGCTACTCGTTCTTCGGCGTGTCGTTCGTCTACGTGATCTTCGAGGACGGCACCGATCTCTACTGGGCCCGCAGCCGGGTGCTCGAATACCTGAACGGCATCAAGGGCAAATTGCCCCTCGCCGTCACACCAACGCTCGGCCCTGATGCGACGGGGCTGGGCTGGGTGTTCCAGTACGCCCTCGAGGATACCACCGGCCGGATGGACCTGGCCCAGCTGCGCAGCCTGCAGGACTGGTACCTGCGATATGCGCTGACGGCGCCAATCCAAGTAACAGAACTAGCACTGTCCAAACAGCAACAAATCTTCTGACTTCTTTGAGTCGACCAAAACGTCTGAAAAATAATCGATTGAGTTCTTCGTCGGCTTGTTCGCCGACTGACTCAGCAAGTCGTCGTTGTTTTCTGAACAAACGACGAGCTTTAAGTTTTGTTTTTCTATCGATTATTGACATATTAGATAGCAGATCTCCACCTTTGGCTGTTTTATTATTCACTAATCTTCAAGAACAACGGATGACTAGGCTAGAATTATCTCAAGTAAAATTGATAGTGCAAAAATAATTGCCATAATTATAGTAAGTTTAAATATTGTCTTGTCCTACCCTCGACGCACCGTGTTCATTTCA
>JANOFA010000815.1:0-2347 GCA_031413355.1 Gemmatimonadota bacterium
CCGTTGCCCACCCGCCGGGCGCCTTCGAGCCGCACACCGCGCGCGCCGAAGACGGGGCCCGGATTCCCCATGCCGCAGGGCTCGAGGTGACGACAGAGCCGTTCGAGTTCATCGCTCGCTTGCCCGAGGTCGAGCACGAGATCGATCCGCTGCTCGGGAGCGAGGTCGGCAGGAGTGAGTCGGGCACGGGCAAAGGCGTTGAAGCGTTCACGAAAGGCGGCGAGCTGGTCCCGCCGGATGGTGAGGCCCGCCGCCATGTGGTGACCGCCAAAGCGATCGAGCAGGTCACCGCAGTGATGCAAGGCGGCGTGCAGGTCGAAGCGCGAGATACTCCGGCCGCTCCCCTTCCCTACCTCTCCCTCGAGCGCAATCAGAAAGGCGGGCCGGCCGAATCGCTCCACGATGCGCGACGCGACGATGCCGACGACCCCGGCATGCCAGCCATCGGCGGCGAGCACCAGTGCGGCGTCCTGGTCGGGATCGCAGGTGGTCTCGACCAGAGCCACCGCCTCGTCGAGGATCCGCTGGTCGAGTACCTGGCGCTGGGTGTTGAGCACCTCGAGCCGGGTGGCAAGCGTCATCGCCTCTCCCGGGTCGTCGGTCAGCAGCAGCTGCAGCCCTTCAGTTGCCTCCCCGACCCGGCCCGCGGCGTTGAGTCGTGGCGCGAGGATGAACCCGACCTGTCCCGCGCGGATCTCTCGTCCTTCGAGACCGCTGGTGCGGATGAGCGCTCGCAGCCCGGGCCAGCGGCTCTCGCCCAGCAGCCGAAGCCCGTGACGCACCAGGATACGGTTCTCACCCGTCAGCGGGACCACATCCGCGACGGTGGCGAGGGCGACGAGGTCCAGCAGGTGATACGGCAGGTTGGTCGGCAGGCCGAGCGCGGGGACCAGCGCCTGCACCAGCTTGAAAGCGATCCCGGTGCCGCACAACTGGGTGAGGCCGGAGGTGTCGCCCGGCTGCTGCGGATCGACGACGGCCCGCGCCCGCGGCAGCACTGCACCGGGAAGGTGGTGGTCGGTGACGATGACTTCGAGTCCTGCGGCGCGGGCCGCATCCACCGCATCCACCGCGGTGATACCGCAATCACAGGTGAGGATCAGCCGGGCGCCGGCCGCCTGCGCCGCCGCGATGCCGGCCGGGCCGAGATCGTACCCGTCGCGCATCCGATGGGGCACAAAGGGTGTGACCCGCGCCCCCGCGGCCCGAAGCGCACGGGTGAGCAGCACGGTGGCACACTGGCCATCGACGTCGTAGTCGCCGTGGACCAGAATGCCGCCACCGGTCCGGATGACCGTGGCAATGGTGTCAGCCGCCTCCGCCATTCCCTTGAGCTGGAGGGGATCGGCCAGCTCCTCCAGAGCGGGGCGGAGAAAGCGCCGGGCCGCCTCCGGCGTTGCGAGGCCGCGCTGCGCCAGCAGCGCCGCGAGGGACGGCGTCACGGTGAGGCCCTGGGCCAGCGCCTGCACCACGTCGGGATCAGGTTCGGCGGCCACCAGCCAGCGCAGCGGTGGAACCGGGAAGCGGCTATTCAACGACTTCAACCACTTCCGCCGCGTAGATGATCACGCCGCAGCTCTCGCACGAATCGATGAGCGTGCCGGCGCGGATCTGGCTCCGCCGGTTGAGCGGGACCGCGGTGAAGCAGGAACCGCAGGCGGGTCCATTCAGCGCCACGATCATGTTGGAGAACCGCACCGACCGCAGGCGCTCGTAGCGGGTCCGCAGCGTCTTGTTGATGCCGCCAGCGACCTTGTCGCGCTCAGCGACGGCCGCAGCACGTACCTTGGTCGCCGCCTTCTGGCGCCCCATGATCTCGGCGCGCTCGACCTGCTGACCTCCACGCAGGGTGGCGACACGCTCGGCGGTGTCCCGCGCGGTCACTTCGAACCCGGCGACGAGATCGGACAGCTTCAGCCAGTCCGCCTCTTCGCGGGCGAGCGAGGAACCGGCGAGATCGAGCTCGATGTTCACGGCCGCCGCTTCCTTCGGGGTCTTCACCTGGTCGAGATGGGCCCGCCCGCGCTCCACCATCTTGCGGAAGTTCTCCACCTTTGCTTCGGACTCCGCCCGCCGGCGCTTCGCGTCGGTCAGCGCCCGTTCCGCCTTGTCGGCGGCGTGCACAGCATCGCCGATCTGGGCCTCGAGGCCCTCCAGCTCGGCGAGGATGGCGTCGAGAGCCTTGTCGGCCTCGAGCAGGGTGAGGTCCTTGGACTGGAGTTCGAGCAGCTGCACGAGATCAGGATGCATGCGGGGTCACAGGTCGAGGAAATGGGGATGGGAGGATTGAGGCATATCAGGAGCGGGCGGAGCGAGAACGCTGCCCGCGGTTGAAGCCCTTGGCCGA
>JANOFA010000816.1:0-1867 GCA_031413355.1 Gemmatimonadota bacterium
CGACGCGACATTGGGCGAGACGCCCCGCTGCACCAGCGTGTCGAGGTACCCGGCCAGCGTGGTCCAGGTGATGGGAAAGCGAATGTCGCCCTGCGCCGCTTCCCACTCGGCCTTCATCGCCGGGGTGAGCGGGCCCATCGACTCGCCTTCGCCGAAGATCTCAAGCGTCACACCCTGGCGGATGTCGCTCTGCGACTTGCCGTCGACCAGCAGCGCCTCGTTGGCCCAGCTCAGCATGTTGATGAAGCCGGGTGCCACCGCGAGCCCCTTCGCCTCGATGACCTGCCGGCCCCGCGCCGCGCCGAGGTCTCCGACCGCGACGATGCTGTCGCCCTGGATAGCGACGTCGGCGACGACGCCGGCGCTGTCACTGCCGTTGTAGACGATGCCGCCGCGGATGACCACATCGTAGGTGGGTCCGCCGCAGGCGAGCGAAGCGAGGAGCGTGAGCCCGATGAATGGGGAGAGGCGCATGAGACCGATGGGGAGAGGGTGGTGGCTGTTACGGAGCGAAGTAGCGGTCGTAGCGCATCCCAGACCAGTCAGCGCTGAGCAGGCGTCCCTCCGGGTACGACCGCCCACGGTGCTCCCTTCCGGATCACGACCCGGAAGCTGGGCTCCCACGGCTGCATGATGCGATAATGGCCCGCATATGCCTGCCAGATACGTGGTACGGCAACGGTCCGCGGGTCGGCTCATGCCGGAATCTTTCTGATCTGGGGGACCTCGAGCACGCGAACCCCTTCAGCCGGCTGCTCCACCGCGTGCACCAGCGCGCGCACCATCTGTCCGACAGTAACCAGGCCCAGCCGGCGGGCGAAGGCGCGGCTAACGGGAAGCAGTTCGCCCAGCCAGTAGCCGGGGAGCAACGCGACAGGCCACCAGTGCCCCGGGCCGACGACGTACCACGGCCGGAGAATGGTGCACGGCAGACCGCTCTCGCGGATGATCGACTCGGCGCGGGCCCGGGCGGCAACGTACGCCTGCATGACCGGAGCGGGCTGCGCCACGCTGACGTAAATGAAGTGGCGGATGCCGGCGGTGAGCGCAACCGGTACCGCGGCGGCGACCGAGGCAAGGTCGACGCGCAGAAAGTCCTCCGCCTTTGCCGGGCTCGGGTGGCTCACACCGACGAGGTGGACGAATGTATCCGCCGGTGCGACGCGAGTGGCATAGGAGAGGCCGTGCAGCGCGTCGCCGGGAACCGGGCCGAACTCCGCGGGAACCCGCGCCAGCGAAGCGGGCCGCACGAGCGCGTGGGTCTCGTGTCCGTTGGCGCGCAGGGCGCGGAGCAGCCGGGTGCCGAGGTAGCCGGTGCCACCCGTGACGAAAACGCGACGCGGCGGGGTGGGGCGCATCGCGTTGGGGCCGCTCGTAGGGGCCGCATATATGCGGCCCCTACGCAAGCGGCCCCGACGCATGCGGCTCCGCCCGCGAAGGGGCCCCCGCGGCATAGCGGACCTGGGTCATCTCCGCGATGATCGCCAGCGCGGTCTCCGCCGGCGCTCGACCGCCCAGCGGCAGGCCGATGGGACCGTGCAGGCGCGCGAGGTCCGCGTTGGAGAATCCCAGTGTGCGCAGCCGCTCGCGTCGTGCGGCCTGGGTCTTCTTTGAGCCGATCGCCCCGATGTAGCGCGCGGGAGAGCGTAGCGCCAGCTCCATGGCGGGGTCATCGAATTTTGGATCGTGCGACAAGAGACAGACGTAGGTTGCCGGTCCCAGACCGATTCGGTCGAACGCCTCTGCGGGCCAGGACAGGATGAGCTCGTCGGCATCGGGAAAGCGTTCGCGGGTGAGAAATGCTGCACGACCGTCGGCGACGACGGTGCGGTACCCCAGCGCCTTTGCGAACGTCACCAGCGCGGCG
>JANOFA010000817.1:0-1028 GCA_031413355.1 Gemmatimonadota bacterium
CGCCGCACAACGAGACGCACTTCCACCGGCGCCACTGCGCGAGCCCAGTCCCACCGGGGCTATCGGTGTGGGGACGAGCGCGGCCCATCCGGCGAAGGAGCAGGTCGCGGTAAGCGTCATCATTCCGTGCTACAACGAAGAGCACAGCCTTCCCTACCTCGCCAACACGCTGCGCAGTGTGCAATCCGTGATCGCGGATCGGTTCGACCTGGACTTCATCTTCGTGGACGACTGCAGTACCGACAGCACCGCCGAGCTGCTGGTGAAGCTGTTTGGCGACCGGCCGGATTGCCGCATTATTCGCCATCCGGAAAACCGCGGCATCGCCGGCGCGATCCGGAGCGGACTGGAAGAGGCCCGGGCGGAAATCGTGGCGACGATCGACTGTGACTGTACCTACGATCCCCTCATCCTAAGCGAGATGATTCCCCTGCTCGGCACCGAGGCAGACCTGGTGACGGCATCGCCCTACCACCCCAGCGGCAGCGTGATGAACGTTCCCGAATGGAGGCTGCTCCTCTCCCGGAGTCTGTCCCGCCTGTACCGCCTGATCCTGCATCACAAGCTCTCCACCTACACCAGCTGCTGCCGGGTGTATCGCCGGAGCGTCGCGCTGCAGATTTCGGTGACCGACACGCGCTTCCTGGGTGTCGCAGAGCTCCTGGCCCGGCTGGATCTCGCCGGGGGCAGGATCGTGGAATTCCCCACCACGCTTAAAGCCCGGCTGCTGGGCGAATCGAAGATGAAGATCGTGCACACGATCATCGATCACCTCGGCCTGCTGGTGCGGCTCACGACCCTGCGCCTGACGGGCGGCCAGCCCCCCATCCCGCGTCGCACCAGCGGACCAGCGCCGCAACCCCGGATCAGCGGCAGCAGTTCGCATGTCTGACATCGGGATCGTCGGCGGGGGCGTGCTGGGTCTGACCCTGGCGCTCCGGCTGCGGGCCCAGGGCCACCAGGTCACCGTCATCGAGGGCGCCAACCAGGCGGGTGGACTCGCCGTACCCCAGTCGATCGGCGGCGTC
>JANOFA010000818.1:0-1166 GCA_031413355.1 Gemmatimonadota bacterium
CCGGGGGAGTAGGGGAGCCGTCAGCCGTTGGCCGTTAGCCGTTGGCCGGTGGCGGCCAGTAATCAGATTCAGCGGTCAGCGATCAGCGATCAGCGGTCAGCGGTCAGCGGTCAGCGGTCAGCGGTCCGCATGCTGCGTATCTGTACCTCTGCATCATCCATTCCTCGCGTAACAGTCTCGTGTCGCCGCGCGGTACCCCCTCAGGATGCGCATGGAGGGGACTGCTGGTGGCCCCGAAAAGCCGCGACGGGCGGAGTCACCCTGACTCCGCCCGTCGTTTCTTGCCGGCACTCGAGACGCTGCTCAGGGGTCGTTGATCTGCCCCGGCACGAGTTGGTCGGTGGTTCCGCCGTTGGCGAGCTGCCCGTTGGCACCATCGCCCCAGCAGTAGATCGCGTCGGTGTTCGCCACGCCGCAGGTAAAGGCGGATCCTGCGGTGATGCTGGTGAAACTGGTCACGCCTCCGGGCAGGACGACCGCCGTGGGGGCGATACGATTGGTCAGCGAGTTATCGCCAATCTGGCCCCCGTCGTTCAGGCCCCAGCAGAAGACCTGTCCCCCGGTGGTTCTGGCACAGCTGTGCGCCTGGCCCACCACCACCTGGGCTACTCCAGATATCCCGCTGACCTGGACCGGCACCACGCTGGAATCGGGGCGAGCCGGGCTCACCGTGGTGTCTCGCCCCATTCGGCCGTTCAGATTCAGTCCCCAGCAGTACACCAGACCGCCGGTCGTGCGCCCGCAGGAGTGGACCTGGCCGGCCGCGACCTCGGCGAAAGTCAGATTGCCCTTCACGAGGGTTGGCGAGGTCCGCTGACTCTTGCTGCTGTCGCCTAGCTGGCCTTCGCTGTTGCCGCCCCAGCAGTTGCCCGCCGTCGTGGTACGAACGCCGCAGGAATACGAGAATCCAGTTCTCACCTGGGTCCACGAGCCGGAGAGGCTGAGCGGAGTCACCTGGGTACTGGTGGGCGAGGAGGTGCCGTTGCCGAGCTGCCCATTGCTGTTTCCGCCCCAGCAGTAGAGGCCGTTGCTGGTGGAGACGCCACAGGATATAATTTCTGTTCATGTATTTCTTAAAAGATTCACAAAGTATCTGGTCTGTTCTTTTCTCTATCTGGAAAGTAGGATATCTTGATAAATATCCACTGAAAACATAACCTATTTTC
>JANOFA010000819.1:0-1190 GCA_031413355.1 Gemmatimonadota bacterium
TTATTACCGAGAGGGAAGAGCAATGCGCACTACCACCCGAGTATCGGCCGCCCTGGCCGCAATCTTGAGCCTCGCCGCTTCCGCGGCCCAGGCCCAGAGCGCCAACATCACGGCCACCGCCACGGTCTTCCAGGCGATGACTGTCACCGGCGCGCGTACCCTCGACTTCGGGAATGTCTTCCCCGGCGTCGCCAGTACCATCGCTGTCGCCGCGGCCACCAGTGGCCGGTTCGACCTGACCGGTCAGGCGAGCGCCAACGTCAATGTGTCGTTCACGCTCCCGACCGACCTGAACAGTGGCGCCAACCTGCTGCCGATCGGCAGCTACACCGGCTGCACCAACGCCACCAACACCACGGCCGGCTGCACCGCTTTCACCCCCACGGCCGGTACGACCGCGACCGCGTTCAGCGGCGCCGGAGCGTTGTTCGTCTGGGTCGGTGGGACGGTGACGCCTGCCCCGGCGCAAGCCGCTGGCGTCTACAATGGCACGGTCACGCTGACCGCCGCCTACTTCTGATCTCGACTGCAAGGGCTTTCCGGGTGACTCATGGGTGCTCTGGACACGGCTATCTTGCGCGTGTCCAACGCCCATGAGGCCACCCCCTGGATCGCCGCATGCACCGATGCCTCACCTCCCTCGCCTTCATCGCGCTGTGCGTGGCTTCCCAGCCACTCGCGGCGCAATCGACGGTGACCGGTATCCGCAATCTGGCTTTCGGGCCGGTGATCCGCGGGGTGCCGTCTTCGGTCTCCCCGAACGATCCGATCCGGAGCGGGCGGTTCTACATCCGGCACATCATCGGTCGGCAGGTGCAGGTGCGGTTCACCCTGCCGACCAGGCTCAACCGGGTCGCGGGCGGCGGGAACATGCCAATCACCTTTGGCGCGACCGATGCGGTGGCCAAGGGGACAGCACCAACTTCCGTTCCCGTCACGTTCAACCCCAATGCCGCGCGGACATTCAACCTGGTGACGAGCGCCGACTTCTTCGTGAACCTGGGTGGCCGGGTCTCTCCCGCCGCCGGTCAGGCAACTGGCGCGTACACCGGCACCATCACGCTGACCTGCACCTTCTTCTGATCATGCGCTGCCTCTTCGCCCTCGTCCTCCTCGCCGCGGGATCTGCCCGCGCCGTGACCGCGCAGGGCGTCATCGTCGCACCGCATGCCATCTACCTCGACCATCGG
>JANOFA010000820.1:0-1357 GCA_031413355.1 Gemmatimonadota bacterium
GGCGGCATTGAAACGGCGTTTGGTTTTGTCGGCGGCACCGTGCTGTTGCTGGCGCTCGGTGCATCAGCGTTATCGGTCTTTTCCGGTTTGTCATGGATCCGTTTGACCGAGCGGGTTGCCCCGATTCCCGCCGAGGTCCCGCTCTGGTCGGTGGTGGTCGCGCTCGTCGCCTCGACAATCACCGGGATCTGCTTCGGGCTCTATCCCGCCAACAAGGCCAGCAAGCTGGATCCGGTGGAGGCGTTGCGGTACGAATAGCAGGCGATAGGCGATAGGCGGTAGGCCACCGGCGCTCGGGGACGGGAGACATTCCCGTCGTCCATCTCCGGATTCTCTCGCCTACCGCCTCGCGCCCATCGCCCACTTCGTCCCAGCTTCCCGCCCGGGCTAGATTCCCCCCATGCCGCTCGCCGAAGCCTTCCGCCTCGCCCTGCAGTCCATCCTTTCCGCCAAGCTTCGTTCGTTCTTTACCCTCCTCGGCATCATCGTGTCGGTCGGATTTCTGGTCACCGTGGTTGCCGTGATCCAGGGGATGAATGCCTACGTGAAGGAGAATGTCACCGGAGCCGTCATCGGGACCAACGCCTTCCAGGTGCGACGGACCCCCATCGCCCTCGGCCTGCTGAGCAATGACGAGATCCGGCAGATCGCCAAACGCCCGCTGATTTCCCGCGAGGACGCCGAGGTTGTCCGGCGGGCGATTCCCGATGCGATGGCCGTCTCCATCCAGTCCGGCTGGCCCACCCCGACCAGCGACGTGTCCTACCGCAACCGCACCGTGGGCGATGTCCTCATCTTCGGTGTCACCCCGCCCTACCAGACGGTCCAGGACTACCGCTTTGCCGCTGGAACGCCGCTCGCGGACCCCGACGTCCGGGAACGACGACTGGTCGCGGTGGTCGGCTTCGATGTGGCGGACAAGCTCTTTGGCAGCCCGGAGCGGGCCATCGGACGGAAGATCCGGATCGCCGGCCGCGAGATGACCATCAAGGCCGTGACGGCCAAGAAGGGCCGGGTCCTGGGCCAGTCGTTCGACGGCTTTGCCCTGCTCCCGATCACGACCTTCGAGACCCTGTATGGCCGGCGGAAGACCACCACCGTGTCGGTGAAGATGCCCGATGAGGGCGACTTGGCCGGGGCCATGAACCGGGCGGAGGAGGCCATGCGCCTGTCCCACCGGCTCCGACCCGGCGAGGCCAATGATTTCTCGGTGGACAAAGCCGATGCCCTGGTGGCCTTCTGGCAGAGCCTCACCAAGGTGCTGTTCACCGTGGCATCGTCAGCTCCGATTACTTCGGGCATAGTGCTTCCACCTTTGCCACCTGTTCTGCAGGTCATCAGTCAACCGACAGTAATC
>JANOFA010000821.1:0-8746 GCA_031413355.1 Gemmatimonadota bacterium
ATTCGCGACCTCGAGGGTTGCCTGGTGCGGCTCATGGCGGTGGCCTCCCTGATGCAGCGCGACATCACGCTCGAACTCGCAGAAGAGGTCATTCACCAGTACGTCGACCCCGAACCTGATCACCTGACGCCCGAGCGCATCCTGGCGATGATTTCGGATCGGTTTGCTGTCAAGACCGAAGCGTTGTGCGGCAAGCGGCGCACCAAGACCGTGGCGTTACCGCGCCAGGTAGCCATGTACCTGCTCCGGCAACTCACGGACTTGTCGTTGGTTGAGATCGGTAGGTTGTTCGGCGGACGCGATCACACCACGGTCATGTACGCCTGCGACAAGGTGGGGGGCATGATCCAGAGCGATAGCGCCTTTGGGGTGAAGGTGTACGGTATGATTTCCAAGTTGGCCTCGGGATGAGTGGTGGATAACCCGTGGACAGCGGGGGTTAGTTGGACGGGTTCGAGTCACCGCCATTCGCAGCGTGCATTCCTGAATGCGGGTATACCATTGTTGAAAATTTCTTTACACCATCTCCCATGCTGTCTTCCGACATTAAGCGAATGCAACCCGATAATGACAAGGACAGAGTAGTACATTGTGTTTCCACAACGATTGATCCAGAATCATCCTATGGCTTGCTTGTTGGCAAATGTGTTGCTTGGTCATGGACACACAGGCCAATGTTTCGCATGACAACGCCATCAATCATTTATAGCAAGGGGAATTGTGCTACCGAAGAACTTGGTACGAGCAACAATGGATCGGAGCAAACATGCCTTGTTTCTCTGAAAGAAGGAACCTTTATTCTCGTTGGAAAAGACAAGGAGCGCATTGATTTAGCGCTGGGCAAGGCGCCGTTCAAGGATCCGGCGGTGCCGGTCATCGCCAATGCGACGGCGACCGCCACCACCACCGCGACGGACGCTCGCCGGTTGCTGGCCGAGCAGTTGACCGCACCGGTGCGCTGGGTGGGCTGCATGGAGGCCGCTGCGCGTCTCGCGCCGGGCGTTACGTTTGTGGAGATCGGACCGGGAAACGTCCTGAGCGGCCTCGTCAAGCGTATCGTCCCGGGGGCGAACACCATGGCGCTGGGCACGGCAGATGAGGTCGAGAAGTTCATGCTGTCGGATCTCGGCCAACGGCCAACGGCAAACGGCTAATGGCCACCACACTCGACCTCACCGGCAAGACGGCCTTCGTCACCGGCTCGACCCGCGGGATCGGCCACGCCGTGGCCGTCGCGCTGTACCAGGCCGGTGCCCGGGTCGCGATTGTCGGCCGTGACGCCGGCAAGGCCGGAGCCGTTGCGGCGGAGCTGGGTGAGCGCGCGTTCGGCGTGGCCTGTGATGTCTCGGACGGGAAGCAGATCGAGTCCGCCATCGCCGCCGCCGAGCAGGCCTTGGGACCGGTGGACGTCCTGGTCAACAATGCCGGCATCACCCGCGACAACCTGCTGTTGCGGATGACCGAGGCGGAGTGGGATGAGGTCCTGGCCGCGAATCTCAAGGGGGCCTTCCTGACCACGAAGGCCGTGCTCAAGGGGATGATGAAACGCCGCAGCGGGCGGATCATCAACGTGACCAGTATCGTCGGCCTGACGGGCAACAAGGGACAGGCCAACTACGCCGCCAGCAAGGCCGGCCGGCCTGATCGGCTTCACCAAGTCGGTCGCGAAAGAGTATGGCAGCCGGGGAATTCTGGTCAACGCGATCGCCCCGGGATTTATCGAGACCGACATGACGAGCGGCCTGCCGGAAGAAGCCCGGAAGGCGATGCTCGCGGGCATTACGCTGGGACGGCTGGGACAGCCGGAAGACGTGGCGGGGGCGGTCCTCTTTCTGGCCTCCGACCTGGCGGGCTACATTACCGGACAAGTGCTCGTGGTCGACGGCGGCTTCGCCGGCTGACGGGCACACCTTTTCACCTCCCTCTTCCGAGGAATGTCATGAGTAACGTCGAAGATCGGGTCAAGGACATCATCGTCGAGGAACTGGGCGTCGAGCGGGAGAAGCTGACCCCCGAAGCCAGTTTCATGGAAGATCTCGGCGCGGACAGCCTCGACACCGTCGAGCTGGTCATGGCGTTCGAGAAGGAGTTCGACATCGACATCCCCGACGAGGAGGCTGAAAAGCTCCGCACCGTCGGCGATGCGCTGAAGTACCTTCACGAAAAGCTCGGCAAGTAGCTTGGCGCACCGTGTCGTGGTCACCGGCCTGGGGCTGGTCACGCCCCAGGGCCTCGATGTCGAAAGCTCCTGGGCTGGCCTGCTCGCGGGCCGGTCCGGGGCTGTGCCCATCACCCGCATGGATCCGTCGCGCCTCAGCGTGCGCTTCGCCTGCGAAGTCCAGAAATTCGACCCCCTGCTGTACATCGACCGCAAGGAAGCCAAGCGGTACGATCTCTTCGTTCAGTACGCCATCGCGGCCGCCCACCAGGCGGTCGTGCAGGCGGACATCGACGGCAAGGCCGCGGACAACAACCGGGTCGGCGTGGTGATGGGCAGCGGGATCGGCGGCATGCAGACTTATGAAGACAACTGCATGGCGTACCTCACCAAGGGCCCCGATCGCGTGTCGCCCTTCTTCGTCCCGATGTTCATCCCGAACATGGCGCCCGGCCTGGTCTCGATGCGCTACGGCTTCAAGGGACCGAACTTCGCGCCGGTCTCCGCCTGTGCCTCCTCGGCTCATGCGGTGGGCGAGTCGTACCGGTTGATTCGCGATGGCGTCGCCGATGCCATGGTCACCGGCGGATCCGAGGCCTGCATCACCGGGCTGACCATCGCCGCGTTCAGCAACATGAAGGCGATGTCCACCCGCAACGACGATCCCGCCACCGCGAGCCGGCCCTTCGACCGCGATCGCGATGGATTCGTGCTCGGCGACGGCGCGGCCGCGGTCATCCTGGAGAGCCTGTCGCACGCCGAGAAACGCGGCGCGACCATTCTGGGCGAGGTGGTGGGGTACGGGCTGTCCGGCGACGCCTTCCACATGAGCGCGCCGGCCCCAGAGGGCGAGGGCGCGCAGCGGGCGATGCGCATGGCGCTGGAAATGAACGGGATCGAGCCCAGCCGGGTCGGCTACATCAACGCCCATGGGACCTCGACGCCGCTTGGCGACATCGCGGAGACCCAGGCGGTAAAGGGCGTCTTCGGGGCGCACGCCAAGTCGCTGGTATTCGGCTCGACCAAGTCGATGACCGGCCACCTGCTCGGCGGCGCTGGCGCACTGGAGTTTGTGGTGGCACTCCTCGCCTCGACCCGGGGCGAGATCCCCCCGACCATCAACCAGTTCAATCCCGATCCGGCCTGCGATCTCTTCTGCGCGCCGAACACTGCCGTCCGCCGCGATATTGACGTGGCGCTCTCGAACGCCTTCGGGTTTGGCGGGCACAATGCCTCGCTGGCGGTCCGCCGGTTCGAGCCCTAGCCGTGTCATCCTGAGGAGCGGAGCGACGAAGGATCTCTTTGCCCCGGAGCCGTACGAAGACCTCTCCTCCGGCCTCAAGAGATCCTTCGGCCGCAACGCGGCCTCAGGATGACAAGACGATCCGGCCCCCGTTGACGTCCATCAGTGGGGGCCGCACTCTTTCACTATCGCCCAATCGCCTAATCGCCCAATCGCCCAATCGCCTAATCGCCCAATCGCCTATGACAACCTGGCATCACCTCGGTACCCGCGCAGAGCTGGAAACCCGCGTCCCCTTCGCCATCAAGCTCGACCGGCAGCAGATCGCCGTGTTCCTCCACGATGGCCGTTTCCGCGCGATCGGCGACCGGTGCAATCACAAGGGTGGTCCGCTCTGTGAAGGCCAGGTCCGCGGCGAATACGTGATGTGCCCCTGGCATGCCTGGGAGTACAGCGTGGTCACCGGGAAGGGTCCGCCAGGCTATGACGAGGAGGCCGTCCCGGTGTTCGGCGTGGAAGAGCGGGCCGACGGGATCTGGATCAACAGCGATCCCGTGAGTCCACGGCGCCTGATCAAGCACGAACCTCACCCCCTGACGGTGATCACTCCCCGCCCGGCCGGAGCGCCACCACGGGTCCTCGGCATCTCGACCACCGCGATGGATGCCACGAACCCGCGGTTCTCGACTTCCGATCACCTGCTCGAGGCCGCCCTGACTCACGCCCGAACCAGTCTCGCTGCAGAGACCCGTCTGGTGCGGCTGCGTGATCTCCAGTTCCGTGCCTGTGAAGGCAACTACTCCAAGGCGGCGCACGCCTGTACCTGGCCCTGCGCCATCACCGAGCGTGACCCGGAGGATCAGCTGACTGCGGTGTACGCCGGCCTGGTGCAATGGTGCGACGTCATGCTCCTCAGCACACCCATCCGCTGGGGTGTCGCCTCCTCGCTCTACTTCCGCATGGCCGAACGGCTCAACTGCATCCAGAACCAGGTCACCATTCACAACCGCTGCCTGATCAACGGCAAGGTCGCGGCATTCATCATCACCGGCGGGCAGGACAACGTGCAGGGCGTGGCGGGCCAGCTCATGACCTTCTGGGCCGAGCTGGGCTTCGTCTTTCCCCAGTTTCCCTTCATTGCCCATTCACGCGGCTGGGATGCGGAGGACATGGAGGTGAATGTCAGGCAGGTCCGCGCCAGTGAGGCGCTGGGGCTGGCAGCCGCGGAACTGGCCGAGCGGGCGGTTGGGCAGTGGCGCGGGCTGGATCAGGGAACGTCGGGGGCGGCAAAGCCGATGGAACGCAGTGGAAGAAAGGCGCAACGACTGGCGAATCCCGTGGAAGATCTTCCCCGCTGACCGCCCAATCACCCAATCACCCAATCGCCCAATCGCCCAATCGCCCAATCACCCAATCACCCAATCGCCCAATCGCCCGACTACCGAACCGTGCGGGCCGGAAAGGGGGCTCCACCCATCGCGTTTTGCAGAATCACGAGTGGCGCGGGCACCCGTTCCCCGGGAAGGACGGGCTGTGCCGCGAGCCGGCTGATCGTACCGCGGAGCCTGTCATATTCTGCGGCGGCGTTCGCCTGGCCAAAGAGGGGATGGCCAGCGCTATCGACCTGATCGGACTCCTGCAGCAGGGCGTACGCCCGATCGAGCAGCAGCAGCAGGGAGTCGGTGGTCCGAACCGTCGCGAGCGCTTCTCCTCGGGGGGCCCGCACTCGCCATTCCGCCCTCTCCGATTGATCCCACCTGCCCGAGCGGCCCAGCGCGGCGGCGCTGTCGCGGTAGGCGGCGATCACCCGGGCTTCGGCATCGCGCCAACGGGTGATGGCGGGTCGGAACGAGGCCACCGTCTGGCGCAAAGCGCTTAGGCTGTCCGGTGAGGTGAGCCGCCCCGGCCTCACCAGGCCACGCAATCCAAGGGTGTTTGCCGCTTCTCCCAGGTCGCGTGCGACGACCGCCCGGGCAGTCGCCGCACGGCTCGCCAGCGCGGCTGGCCCCGACTGCCAGGAACGAGCGGATTCAGGCGAGCCGGACGGGACGTCTGCTGCGGGGGGTCGTTCCGCCCGCGCGGCAACCCCGGAGCGGCTCCACGCGACTTCTGAACTGCCACCACCTACCGCGGAGGCGATGATGATCGCTGCGACAAGAATCACCGCCGCACCACCGGTCGCTGCAGCGGGGATCCATTCCGGGCGGCGTCGGGCATCGAGCTCCCGGGCGCTGACCGAGACCATCTTGTAGATCGGCACCTTTCCCTCGAGCAGCACCTCGACGTCCGCATCAGGGACAGTCAAGGTTGGCCCGGCGGTCGACGGCCCTGCCATCCTGGAGACCTGCTCCGCCGCAGCCAGGTACTCCGGGTGCACCGAAATCGGCCGCCACTCCTGCTCAGGGGCGTGATAGACTTCGGCGTCAGTGGTGATGACGCCGCTCTGGATGCCGAGAGCAAGCTCTTCGACTGAGCGGAAGGCGGCTTCCTCACCCGAGGCGAGGCGGACACGGTACATGGGGGAATGATAGCCAGCGCCCCCGGTGATTTGCGAGCGGTCAGCGCGCCGGCGGGGGGCCCAACTGCCCCAGTCCCGCGGCCAGACGGGGATAGGTCGCCTGGTTGGGCCCAAGCGTCGAATCCCGCCATGCCGCGAGGCTCTGGAGGATGTCCGACCGCAGCCGCATGTAAGCCCTGGCGGTCCGCGGCTCGTGGAACCGCAGGCCGCTTTCGGTCCAGGAAAAACGCCCCTGCTGCGTCGCGAGGAGACCAAAGAGGCTGTCCACATCGCTGAGGAGCGCCCGGGAGGCCTCAGCGGCCTCGAACGGTTCGCGGAAGGAGCCATGGCCGCCGGGGTCATCGGGACGGTATGACTGCTCCAGCATCACCTCCCGGCCGCGGTAGACGCGGAGGATGTTCCTCGCTGCCGACACCATTCGCCTGGTGGCGCGGATGCTGTCGGGGCTGGCAAAGCGGTAGCCGGCAAAGACCCGCCTGAAATTGATGTAATCCAGACCCGTGTCCATCTCGTCGCGGGCGTCGGTGTACGCTTCCGGGTAGCTGATCGACCGTGGTCGGCTGGCGCGGAGCTGGGTGGTGGTAGTGGCGCCCGGTGCGGCGGCGAGGAGCGAGTCGAGCCGGGCCGCCGCTCCCATGGGAAACGGCGCAGAGGGCGCCGGGAAGGGACCGAACCCGGAATCGACCCGCGGGAAAAGTGCCTCCAGCGGGGCAGGGTCCATCCCCTCGGTGCGTTGCATCATCCCGCTCAAGCCAGCGACGCCGCGCTTCAGGAACGGCGCGGCCATGAGCCCGGCCCCACCGAGGCTGATGATCCCGGCAAGGCTCATCGCCAGCGCCAGCATGGTCCGGAGTTTTCGGGCCCGGGAGTCGAATCCTGCCGCCAGGGGGAGAGGCGCGGCCGCCGCCGCGGGAACCTGGGGTTCTACCGGGCGGGGAGGTTCTGGGGCGACCAACGCCGCCACTGGCGCCACCGGAGTCTTCCCCCGGGCGGCCTTGGCTAGCGTGGCAGGAAATCCGATCACGGGCTGCTGCCCCGAGGTCGCCGCCTTGTAATCAGGATGCAGATGGATGGGGAGCCAGCGACTGCCTGAATTGTGGAAAACTTCTGCGGTGGGGCTGACCACACCGCTGGCGACGGCGGTGGTCAACTCCTTTGCGGAGCGATATACTACCTCCTCGCCGTTCACCAGCCTGATCCGATACATTCGCCACCAGTTTTCCAGGAGTGGTCCGTCATTACAATAGCGGATTTCCTTGCCTGTCGCGGGATGCTGCGTCACCATCTTTCCGTATGCACTTATCGTGTTTGCCATCGAAGAAGGTTCATATGCACCATTGCAAGTCACTGTCAAATAAACATATAGCAATGGGTAGTACTTCAGAGATTGGATGAGGTGTCGTACCCAACCGGAGGGGAATCTCCCCTGCCTCCGATGGCACGGCGACTGACACTGACAACTTCAATGACAACCCCTGTTTCGAGGACCCGAGATGAGCCGTGAACCATCCCCCCTCCCACCGGATCACCCGACCAGGAGGACCTTCCTCTGCAGTGCGGCGACCGGCCTCGCGACCGCCACACTGACCGGTCAGCTCGGCGGGAGTATTCCACGTAACTTTCCCACAAAAGCCGGACAGGAGGCCGACGACGACTTTGAGCTCCTCGAGCTCAGCATCGTCGACCTGCAGCGGGGGATGGTCGCTGGGAAGTGGACCAGCCAGCGACTGTCCGAGCTCTTTCTCCAACGGATTGCGCAGCTGGATGGGGCCGGGCCGACGCTCCGCCAGATCCTGGACCAGAACCCGGATGCCATGCGGATCGCCGCTGGGCTCGATGCCGAGCGCAGGGCGGGGAAGGTCCGGGGCCCGCTCCATGGAATACCGATCCTGCTCAAGGACAACATCGCCACGGCAGACCGGATGACCACGACGGCGGGCTCCCTGGCTCTGGAGGGATGCCGGCCGGCTCGAGATGCCTTTCTCGCCGATCGGCTGCGTGCGGCCGGGGCCGTGTTGCTCGCCAAGACCAACATGAGTGAGTGGGCAAATTTCCGGTCGAGCCGGTCATCCAGCGGGTGGAGCAGCCGGGGAGGGCAGGGCCGGAACCCTTACGTCCTTGACCGAACGTCGTGCGGCTCAAGTTCGGGAACCGGTGGGGCGGTGGCCGCCAGCTTCGCCGCGGCGGGGATCGGGACCGAGACCGACGGTTCGATCACCTGTCCCGCCTCCGCCGTGGCGCTCGTGGGGCTGAAGCCCACTGTCGGGCTGGTGAGCCGGAGCGGGATCATTCCCATCTCGGCGACGCAGGACACCGCCGGCCCCATCGGTCGTACCGTCGCGGATGTGGCAGCACTCCTGGCGGGGATCACCGGGGTCGATCCCGCCGACGCCGCGACACGGGCGGCGGCGCCCCTCTCCGGCGTGGATTTCCTCTCCTTTCTCGATCCCGATGGCCTGAAGGGCGTCCGGCTCGGTGTCACCCGGGCACATTTTACCGGGTACCACGACGGGACTGACCGGCTCTTTGCCCATGCCATCGAAGTGCTGCGTCAGCTCGGTGCGGTCATCATCGACCCGGCCGACCTGCCGCACGCCGGTGAGTACGATGCGGCGGAATACGAAGTGCTGCTGCATGAGTTCAAGAGCGGACTCAACGCCTACCTTGCCGCGTTGCCCGCCGGCCCCTGGCCCCGCACCCTCACGGAGGTGATCGCATTCAATGAGCGGGAGCGCGCCACCGTCATGCCCTATTTCGGGCAGGAGACCTTTCTCGAGGCCGAAGCGCGGGGACCGCTCACCTCGCCGGTGTATCGCCGGGCGCTGGC
>JANOFA010000822.1:0-8132 GCA_031413355.1 Gemmatimonadota bacterium
AGTCGGTCGTGGCCGCGCTCTGAAGTTGTTCCACCAGCTGGGCATTCTTGAGCGCGATCGCCGCGGCAAAGGCGAGCGTGCCGGCCAGCTCGCACTCCGCCGCCCCGAAGGTCTGATCGAGCAGTCGTGGCCCCAGCGTCAGGACCGCCAGTCGCTCCGCGCCGGCGTCGATCGACACGACAAGCAGGGAGCCAGCCGGGACCAGGCGGGCGATCTGCACATCGCCGGTTCGGCTGACCGGGGTATCGGGGGGCAGGACGCGGTCGAGTGCCTCGCGCGGGACCGAGGCGAGAGACATCGCCCCTTTCAGGGAGCGCACCACCTTGGGCAGGTAGACTTGCCCGTCGGGACGATACAGGCAGGCCCACCAGCAGAAGAAGACCTCGGCCATGAAATCCAGCACCAGGTTCTCGGTCTCTTCGGCGGAGTGCACCGAGGAGAGAAGCCGGGCCACCTGCCGCAGGGCCCGGAGCTGGAAGACGGCGTCATCGAGCTGGCCCTGGCGCTCCCGCAGCACGCCGTGGAGTTCAAGCATGACGGAGAGGCCAAGGGCGATCGGCATCGCCTGGCCCCGCAGCTCCGGCGCCACCACAGGATCGGCGTGGATTGCCAGCTCCGTCTGCCCGCTTGTCAGGCGAATCACCTCAACGCTGCCCGACGCCACCCACTCCGGCGGCGGGGTGAGCGTCATGAGGGCGCTGGGTGACGTTACGGTGAACCAGATGCGATCGCTGCCGAACCGCCGGACCAGCGCCTCCCGGCAGCGGTCGAACAACTCGCTGTCAGTGCGGGCGTGGCGGCAGGCGGCGGCGAAAGCGCTGGGCAGGGAGCCCAGGGTCGAAAGGGCGGGGGAGGCTTCCATCTTGTTTCCCAATATACCGATACGGACTCCGACTGGCGAGCGGGCTGGCCTCAAGGTCGGGCCCCGCCCGGGCGATACTGCAGGCATCCGGTGAGCGCGGCCGGGCAACGCCAAGGGGGATTCTGGTGAATAAGCTCAAGCTCGGCCTCGGTGGCCTCGGGGTCTTCGCCGGGGCGGCGGTCCTCGGACTGCTGGTCACACTGTACCGCGATGCGCGAGTGGCGGCCAGGGAGTCCCGCGCGTTGCAGCAGCAGGTGACGGCGCTCCAGCTGGCCCTCACCGAGGGTGAGGCCCGCCGCCGCACCGGTCAGGGGCGGACCAATGTCCTCACCAGCTTCAACCCCGACGTCAACACCCCGAAGTTCAAGGCGACCGCTTTCGTCGATCCGATGGCGAGCGTCATCGGTGATGTCGAGCTCGGCGGCGGCGTCTTCGTGGCGCCGTTTGCCTCCATCCGCGGTGACGAAGGACAGCCGATCAGCGTGGGTGATGAATCCAGTGTCCAGGACGGGGTCGTGATTCACGCCCTCGAGACCATCGCGCATGGCCAGCCGGTGCCGAATCGGACCTACGAGGTCAACGGCAGGCAGTACGCCGTCTATATCGGGAAGCGGGTCTCGCTGGCACACCAGGCACAGGTGCATGGGCCCGCGCGGGTCGACGACGATGTGTTTGTGGGGATGCAGGCGCTGGTGTTCAAGAGCTGGATCGGGCGCGGTTCGGTCATTGAGCCCGGTGCGAAAGTCATCGGCGTGATCGTGCCGCCGGGCCGCTATGTCCCCGCGGGCACCGTGCTGACCGACCAGAAGCTGGCCGACAAGCTGCCGGAAATCACCGAGGCGTATCCCTTTGCCGGGTTGAACGAGGCGGTGGTCCACGTCAACACGACCTTCGCCGAGCAGTACGGCGAGCTGGCGCGGCCCAGGGAATCGGCGGCGGACAGCGGAACCGCACCTCCACCGGGCGAAGTCGCCGCGGCGGAGGAACACCACTAGGGGAAGCTCAGCCGCCGCTCTCGAGCACACCGGCGAGGCGGCCGGTGAGGTCCCGCAGTTCCGCCAGCATGGCGGGTCGGGGTCCCTCGCTGTGGCGCTCCATGGTAAGCACGACGCCGCGGAACCAGCGCAGCACCATTTCCGCGCCGCCCGGGGCGTAGCCGCTGAGGTACTCCGGCCCGAGCCGTCGCACATCGGTGTGCAGGGCACCGACGTGAAAGATCTCGTTCGCGACGCAGATCTCGAGTACCCGCGGTTCCGCCGTCGCCAACCCGGCCAGAAATTCCATCTTGCAGGCTTCCCAGCTCCGTTCCTTGCCCCGCGCGTCATAGCGCGGTTCGACCGCCGCCAGCGCGATCACGCCGCCTTCGCCGAACTTGCTGCCCACCTTCGCGGCCAGTGGGGTTCGGCGGTTTGGTTCCATGCCGTTGAGCAGCACCGCGAGGATACCGGCGACAATCGTCGTCTCGTCGCAGCCATGACGGGCGAGGATCAATGCGACGTTGGCGGGCTGGGTGGTCTTGCCGGGGCCGGTGCCAGGCCCGCGGGAGGTCGGGGCGTACTTGGCCGAAAAGGCCAGCGCGTGGGCGATACGATCAGAATAGCCGGAAGTCATGGGATGCCGAGCAACTTGTGGGTCTGGAGACTCAGGCGCCATTCCGGATGCGCCAGACAGTACGACACCGCCAGGGCCGTGTTGGCCGACTGCTCGGGTCCGTCCATTGGCTGCAGGTAGAAATGACGGAAATCGAGCGACCGATACCGCTCGGGTTCCGCCCCTGCCTGGGGAAAGACCAGCTTCAGTTCATCTCCCGCGGTGAGGACCAGGGGCGCGTCCGCCTTTGGACTCAGGCAGAGCCAGTCGATTCCCGGCGGGGCGAGCTGGGTTCCGTTGGTCTCGACCGCGATCTCGAATCCGGCCGCATGCAGCGCGGTGACCGCATCCACATCGAGCTGCAGCAGCGGTTCCCCACCGGTGCAGACCACCAGGGGCCGTGCCGCGGATGAGGCCCCCGCCGGCCACTCGGCGGCAACCGCCGCGGCGAGATCCGCCGGGGTTTCGAATCTGCCGCCGCCCGGCCCATCAATCCCGAAGAAATCGGTGTCACAGAACCGGCAGGTCGCCGTTGCCCGGTCCGCCTCGCGTCCCGTCCAGAGGTTGCACCCCGCGAAACGGCAGAACACCGCCGGCCGGCCCGCGTTGGCGCCCTCACCCTGGAGAGTGTAGAAGATCTCCTTCACGCTGTAGGCCATCGCCAAACCTAGTCGGGGGGAAGTCCGGGAGCGGGGGGTGGGCGATTCGGAGCGAACAGCATGCAGCATTCAGCATTCAGCGTTCCGCGCTCAGCAATCAGCAATCAGCATTCAACTTTCAGCCTATCGCCTATCGCCTACCGCCTATCGCCTACTCCCTACTCCCGCCTCACCGCTACATACGGTGCCGGATCCTCCAGCCCGTTCTCCCGGAATCCCTTTAATCGGAGCTGGCAGGAGTCGCATTGCCCGCACCCCTCGCCCCCCGGGCTGGGATCGTAGCAGCTGCGGGTCTGGCTGTATTCCACGCCAAGCCCCAATCCGAGGCTGATGATCTCTCGCTTGGTCAGGCTGATCAGCGGAGTGTGGATCCGCAGTCTGGTCCCGCCTTCGACACCGGCGCGGGTTGCGAGATTGGCCATCGTCTCGAACGCTGCTATGTACTCGGGCCGGCAGTCGGGATAGCCGCTGTAGTCGAGAGCATTCACGCCGAGGAAGATATCCGCCGCCCCGAGGACCTCGGCCCATGCGAGCGCATAGGAGAGGAAGATGGTGTTGCGCGCGGGGACATAGGTGACGGGGATCTCGCCGGCCATCGCCGCGAGGTCGCGCCCTTTGGGGACCGGGATGGCGCTGGTGAGGGCCGAGCCGCCGAAGAAGCCCAGGTCGATTGCCACCACCGCATGCTCCGTGACACCCATCCTGCGGCAGATCTCCCGCGCAGCCGACAGCTCCACGGCATGACGCTGGCCATAGCGGAAGCTCAGGGCATAGGGCTGAAAGCCGTCTCGCCTGGCAATGGCGAGTGTGGTGGTCGAGTCGAGTCCACCAGAGACCAGTACGACCGCACGAGGGGTGGAAGCCATGGCGGGGAAGCTAGGGGCGCCGGGGCGGGGAGGACAGATGGGCCGTCAGCCGGCAGCCGGCAGCCATCGGCCATCAGCGGTGAGCCAAGGGCCATTGGCCACCCGCCGCTAGCTTGAGACGTTCAGCGCGTGACGCATCTCGCCTATCGCCTATCGCCTACCGCCCACCACCTGCCAGCTACCTCCCCAGCACAAACCTGAGTGCCCCCTCCAGTTCCGGATGCCGGAAGCGGTAGCCGCTCTCCACCAGCCGGGTGGGAATCACCCGATTACCGGTCAGCACCAGTTCATCCGCCATCTGGCCCACCAGCAGCCGGATCGCGGCGGCGGGCACGGGGAGAAATGCTGGGCGCTCGAGTATGCGCGCGAGGGTGGCGATGAAGTCGGCGTTGCGCGCGGGATGTGGTGCGGTGGTGTTCACCGGTCCGCTCAGATGCTCCGACTGCACCGCGTGGTACAGCGCCCCGATCACGTCATCGATCCCGATCCAGCTCATGAACTGCTGCCCGCTGCCAAGCCGGCCACCGACCCCCAATTGCACCGGACGCATCATCGGGACGAGGGCGCCGCCGTCGGGACTCAGGACGATGCCGATCCGCATCCGGGTCACGCGGATACCAGCGCGTTCAGCCGGTTCGCTGGCCGCCTCCCAGGCCTGCCCAACCTGCTCGACGAACATCCGCTCGCCGCTAGTGCGCAGTGGAGTGAGCTCTTCCACCAGTTCGTCGCCCCGGTCGCCGTAAATGCCGACGGCGGATGCCGACACCAGCACCCGCGGCCGCTGGGTCAGGCGCGCGAGGGTATATGCCAGCAAAGTGGTGGACCAGGTACGACTCTCGAGGATGCGGCGCTTGCCCTCAAGGGTCCAGCGGCCGCCGGCGATCGGCTCACCGGCCAGGTGGATCACGGCGTCGACGCCTTCCAGCTGCCCGGCGTCGAGCACGCCCCGGTCCGGGTCCCACAGGATGTCACCAGGAGCGGGCCGGCTGCGCACCAGCCGCCGCACCGTGTGCCCACCGCTCGTGAGCAGGGGCACAAGACTTCGGCCGACCATGCCGGTCGCTCCGGTAATCGCGATGACTCGCGGTGCCATGCCAGCCGTCCGCTGGTGCTGGGCCAGGTCCGCCTGTACCGTCGCATGCCGGTAGCGGAACAGTCGCTCCAACTTGCGCTCAACGAAGCTGGCGCCGAGTTCTCCCGCGGCGCCAAGCGGAAGTTCGTAGTCGATGTGGTCGGTGTAGCGGCACCGATCGGCGCCCAGAGCGGTAAAGCGGTGGGTATGGACCCACCGGGCGAATGGCCCCTCCACCTGCTCGTCGACAAATTGCTCGCCCGGGATCGCGTCGCGATGCCGCGCCACCCAGCGCTGGCGCAGTGGGCCCACCGGGATCTCGAGCACGACCCGTCCGTCGCCCAGCCCGCCGGTACGCTCCAGCACGCGCACCGGTTCCCACGGCGGCGTCAGTCGCTCCAGCGCCCCGGGCCGAGCATGCCAGGCATAGGCCTCTGTGGCGCTGACGGGGAGGTCGGTCGAGTGTTCAAAGTTGTGGTTCATCACGGCGCTCCAAATGACAGTGATGCAGTATACCCGGGCGCGCGATTGGATTCGTATCGCCTATCGCCCAATCGCCCAATCGCCCAATCGCCTATCGCCCAATCGCCCATCGCCCAATCGCCTGCCACCTACTCCCCACTCCCTCAGTTCCCCGTCCCCGCTGGACACACCCGCCGCGGGGGATATTA
This sequence comes from Gemmatimonadota bacterium, assembly GCA_031413355.1. Lineage (GTDB taxonomy): Bacteria > Gemmatimonadota > Gemmatimonadetes > Gemmatimonadales > GWC2-71-9 > JADJOM01. Next base: position 5,721 of record JANOFA010000822.1, read on the forward strand.
TCTCTGCTGTACTCTTCCATCTCCCCAGCCTGTGGTCGGTTTCCGTGCGATATCTCGCCGTACTGCTCGCCGTCATCGGCGCCGCTCCGTTGCAGGCCCAGGTTGTGGCCGACAGCTCCCCTTTTCGCGCGCTCAATCTGCCGGCGCCCAGCGCGGTGCGCGCCGGCTCGGGCCGACCGGGCGCCGGGTACTGGCAGCAGCGGGTCGACTACCGGATTCGGGCGACGCTCGACAGCACGACGCGCACGCTCACCGGACGGGAGACGATCCACTACGTCAATCGCTCCCCCGATGCGCTGCCCTATCTCTGGATGCACTTGGAGCAGAACATCTGCGAGCCCGGCAGCCTCACCAATCTCCTCGATCAGCCACCGCTCGTCTTTCTGGGCAGCTCCTTCGACTTCAGCTGCCAGGGGTTTGCCGGCGGGCTGACCCTCGAGTCGATCACCTCGCTGGGCCGCCCGCTGGCGCACACGATTTTCGGGACGACGATGCGGGTGGATCTTGTCCGCCCGCTCCTCCCCGGGGGCTTCATCGATATCGACGTCGCCTGGCATTTCCCGGTTCCCCGTAATGGTGCGGGGCGGATGGGAACTGACGGCGAGCTGTACGAGATCGCGCAGTGGTACCCGCGGATGGCGGTGTACGACGATGTGAAGGGCTGGAATCACGAACCCTACATCGGGGCGGGGGAGTTCTACCTCGAGTATGGGTCGTTCGATGTCGCGCTGACCGTTCCCGGCAGCTTCATCGTTTCCGCCACTGGTACACTGCAGAACCCGCTCGAGGTGCTCACCGCCACCCAGCGCGCCCGGCTGGCCCGCGCCCGCACCGCGGACAGCGCCGTCGCCATCATCACCAGTGAGGAAGCCGGTCAGCCGGCCCGCACCCGGCCCCGTCCGGGAGGGCCCTTCACCTGGCGCTTCCACGCCGACAGCGTGCGCGACTTCGCCTTTGCCGCCGCACCCCACTTCCAGTGGGATGCCAGCGGCTGGCGCGGCATCTTCATCCACACCTACTACCGTCCCACTGCCGTCCTGTGGAAGGAAGCCAACACGATCGTCCGCGACGCGCTGCGCTATTACAGCCAGCAGTGGTATCCCTATCCCTACGCCCACATATCGAGCATCGAGGGGCCGATCGAAGGGATGGAATACCCCATGATGACCTTCGATCCGACCGGTCCGACCCGGATCGATCTCCATTGGGTTCTGGCTCACGAGCTCGGCCACCAGTGGATGCCGATGATCGTCGGGTCCAATGAGCGGCTCTACCCCTGGATGGATGAGGGCTTCAACACCTTCATCAACCTGGCCAACGCCGCCAACTATTTCCGCCAGGAAGCCTACGGCGACACCATCGAAGTACACCCGCTGCACCTCTACGCCAAGCACGCGATCCCGGGTGCCGAACAGCCGATGATCACCCGCCCGGTGGAGGTGCACGACCTCTTCTGGGTCGGCTACCAGAAGCCGGCGCTCATGATGCAGCTGCTGCGCCGGGAGGTGCTGGGCCCGGACCGGTTCGATCCCGCATTCCGCGCCTATCTCAAGGCCTGGGCCTTCAAGCACCCGACGCCGGCGGACTTCATCCGCACCATGCGGGATCAGGCCGGCACCGACCTCGACTGGTTCTTTCGCGAGTGGATCTATACCACCGCCCGGCTCGATCAGGCGGTGGATTCCGTGGTGGTTCGCGATGGCGTGAGCGAGGTCTTTCTCGCCAATCGGGGGCAGATGGTCATGCCGACGGAGCTGGGCCTGACCGTGCGCAACGCGGTGGGTGACAAGGTGGTCCGGTACGTCCGGCTGCCGGTGGAAATGTGGAATCTGGGAGGGAAGTTCACCTATCGCTGGCGCGCGCCGGAACCGGTGGTCAGTGTCACCGTTGACCCGCACGAAAACCTGCCCGATATAGACCGGGGGAACAACCACTGGGGCCAGTGAAGCGGGGCCTCCTGCTTCGACTGGGACTCGGTCTTGGCCTGCTGCTGTTCGCCATCGGGGTTCAGTACGGCCTGCGCCCCTCGCTGGCTGGCGGGGACCTGCCCGCCGGGCCGGATGCCGCGGACCCGTCGGTCGAGGCGGAACCCGCGGTCCGCGCTTCCGCCATCGGCTTCCGCGATGCCGGACATCTGACGGAGCATTTTCACAAGCACGGTGGCGAGTTCGGTACGATCAGCCAGGCCGAGTATCTTCGGCGGGCGCAGCTGCTCCGCGATCGTCCCGTCGGCGGCGGCATTCTCGAGTCGGTACGTGAGGACGGCGTGATGACCCGCTTCGACCGCCGCGGGGGGGACTTCATCGCCGTCGACCGGGACGGGGTCATTCGCACCTTCTTCCGTCCCAATGACGGCGAAGCCTACTATCAGCGTCAGCTCAAGCGGGGGCACGGTACGCCATGACCGAGCGC
>JANOFA010000823.1:0-3304 GCA_031413355.1 Gemmatimonadota bacterium
CCAAGACAGCGAAGAGCGTCGGCGCGCCGCGTCGCGGGCCCAGCTCGAGGAGGAAGAGAATCGCCTCCGGATCCAGCGGCAAGCGCGCGTGAAGCGCTTGCTCGACCAGGCCAACAGCGACTTCCAGCTCAACAACTTCGCCGCCACCGACGGCCCGATGAACGAGACGCAGATCCTCGCGGTGCAGGGCAACGTACTGCACCTCCCGACCGTGATCGGGGCCGTCGTCATCACCTACAATCTCCCCACCCTGGGCGCCACCAAGCTGAAGCTGGACGGCCCGACCCTGGTGGACATGTTCATGGGCCGGATCACCAAGTGGAACGACAAGCGGATCGCCGCGCTGAATCCGGGCGTCTCGCTGCCAAACATCGATCTGATCATCGTGCACCGATCCGACGGGTCGGGGACGAGCTACGTCTTCACCGACTACCTGACCAAGATCTCCCGGGAGTGGAAGGACAAGGTGGGTTTTGCCACCTCCGTCAACTGGCCGGTGGGCCTGGGCGGCAAGGGCAACGAAGGCGTGACCCAGCAGGTCAAGCAGGTCGAGGGCGCAGTCGGCTACGTCGAACTGATCTACGCCGTGTCCAACAACCTGCCCTTCGCCCTGCTCAAGAACAGTGCGGGGAGTTTCGTGGAACCGACGCTCGAATCGGCATCCGCCGCTGCGGCGAGCGCCAAGCTCAAGTCCGACACCGATTTCCGGGTCTCGATCACCAACGCTCCCGGCGCGAACGTCTACCCGATCACCTCGTTTACCTGGCTGCTGGTGAGCGAGAACAGCAAGGACCCGGTCAAGGCCAAGCAGATTCGTGATTTCCTCAGCTGGATGATCAGCGATGAAGCCCAGGCCATGGCGGTCGAGCTCAAGTACGCACCACTGCCGGCCGAAGTTCGCACCATCATCGCCGCCCGCATCAAGACGCTCAAGGCGAGCGGGAAGGTGATTGCGGTAAACTGAGGCGGTAGGCGCTGGGCGGTAGGCGGTGGGTGGTTGACGGTGCGAGCAGCGCCCATACCGCCCACCGCCTTTCGCCTATCGCCCGCTGGCTCCCCTCCCAGCCCGGCCCGCCGTGACACGTCCGTTACACTCTCGTGACTCATCTCAGGGGTCCCGCCGGTAACATCCCGCCCATGTCCACCTCCACCTTGCCCGAGTCGGCGTCCGCCACCGGATCACCATCTGTCGCCCTCCAGGGACGGCATACCGGGGACCGGGTATTCAAGGGATTGCTGACAGTGGCGGCCTGTGCGGTCCCGATCCTCATGTTCTTTCTGGTGCTCGAGCTCTGGGTCGGCTCACGGCTCGCAATCGACCAGTTCGGGCTCGGCTTCATCACCGGCTCCACGTGGGATCCGGTGGCGGAGGAGTTCGGCGCCTTGCCGCTGATCTTCGGGACGCTGCTCTCCTCCCTGCTCGCGCTGCTGATCGCCGTCCCGCTCTCCCTCGGCGTGGCGATTTACCTGACTGAGTTCGCCCCCAAGGCCATCCGTCAGCCGATCGCATTCATCATCGAGCTGCTCGCCGCGATTCCCAGTGTGGTCTACGGCCTGTGGGGCATCTTTGTCCTGATCCCGCTGCTGAAGCAGTACATCTTCCCCTTCCTGCGGGAGAACTTCGGCTTCCTCCCGATCTTCCAGGGCCCGATCTACGGCCCCTCGATGCTCTCGGCCAGCATCATCCTCGCCATCATGGTCATGCCATTCATCATGTCCGTGGCACGCGAAGTCCTGCTGGCGGTGCCCTCCAGCCAGCGGGAAGCGGCGCTGGCGCTCGGCGCCACCCGGTGGGAGGCGGTGGTCTCGGCCATCCTGCCCTACGCCCGCTCCGGGATCATCGGCGCCATCATCCTCGGCCTGGGCCGCGCACTGGGCGAGACGATGGCGGTCACGATGCTGATCGGCAACCGCAACGAGATCGCCGCCTCGCTCTTTGCGCCCGGTTACACCATGGCCGCGGTGATCGCCAATGAATTTTCCGAGGCGGCGACGGATATTCACTTCGCCTCGCTGTCCTATGTCGCCCTGCTGCTCTTTCTGATCACCGTCGCGGTGAATGCGTCGGCCCGGCTCCTGCTGTGGCAGATGGCACGGAAGGGAAGGGCCGCATGAACCGGCGCATCTTCCGCCGCTGGGTGAGCAATTTCATGGTCGGCCTGATGCTGGCAGCCGTGATCGTCGCCGTCGCCCCGCTGCTGTTCATCCTGCTCAACCTGATCGTCAAGGGCGCCAGCAGTCTGTCGCTCGACTTCTTCACCCGGATGCCGGTCCCCGCCGGCGAGACCGGTGGCGGCGTGGCGCATGCCATCGTCGGCACGCTGATCATCGTGGGCCTGGCGAGCTGCTTCGGCCTGCCGATCGGCATCGGCGCCGGCATCTTCGTCGCCGAGTATCCCGGCACGCGGCTGGCCAAGGCGACACGGTTCATCGCCGACGTGATGAACGGGACGCCGTCGATCGTGGTCGGCGTCTTCGCGTGGACCCTGATCGTCGCGCGGCAGAAGCACTTCTCCGCCCTCGCCGGCGCCTGCGCCCTGGCGATGCTGATGATCCCGATGGTCCTGCGGACCACCGAAGAGCTGATCAAGCTGGTCCCGCACTCGCTTCGCGAGGCGGCGCTCGCCCTGGGCTATCCCCGCTGGCGCACCAGCCTGAGCATCATCCTGCGCACCGCCTTGCCGGGCATCGTGACCGGCAGTCTCCTCGCGGTGGCGCGGACCGCCGGCGAGACCGCCCCGCTGCTCTTCACCGCGCTGGGCAGTCAGTTCATGAGTTTTCACATCGACGAGCCGATGGCGGCACTGCCCCTGACCGTCTTCACCTACGCCACCGGGCCGTACGAGGAGTGGCATCGCTACGCCTGGGCAACGGCACTGGTGCTGATCCTGGTCGTCATGGTCCTGAGCATCGCGGCCCGCCTGGCCACCCGGCAGAGGCTCTCCGGCCGTGGCTGAGCCCGCCCGGCATCTCTCGACCGACCACCTGACCGCGATGTACGGCAAGTTCACCGCGGTCACGGATGTCTCGCTGGGCTTCGCGGCCAACACGGTCAACGCGCTGATCGGCCCCTCTGGCTGCGGCAAGTCGACCTATCTGCGGACCCTGAACCGGATGCACGAGCTCTCGGATGGGGGCTGGATGACCGGCCGGGTGACGCTCGACGGCGAGGACATCTACGGCGCAAAGGTCAGTCCGATGCAACTGCGCCGGCGGATCGGCATGGTGTTCCAGAAGCCGACCCCCTTCCCCACCATGTCAATCTACGACAACGTGGCGGCGGGCCTGCGCATCAACGCGCGCC
>JANOFA010000824.1:0-3138 GCA_031413355.1 Gemmatimonadota bacterium
GACGAATGCGCGCCAGACCCGGCTTGATCCGGCGGAGGCGACGTTCTTCAGCCAGGCCTTTGGCGGTGCGGGGTACCAGTCGGTGGCGTACAGTCTGTTCAACGCGGGGCTGGGCTTCACCGTGCCGGGCCGTGGCGATGGGCTGCATTTCGACATCAACGTGCGCAACCTGTTCGACAAGTCGTACGCCAACTTCCTGAGCCGGATCAAGACCAACGCACTGAATCCGGGGCAGGGGCGGAGTATGGTGGTGCGGGTGAGCAGTCAGTTCTAGCTGGGTGCGGGAGGCGGGTGGGCGATAGGCGCTAGGCGGTTGGCAATGACGAACGGTCGGGACGTCGGGGACTTCTCGTCCCTGCCCCTTCCGCCTAGCGCCTAGCGCCTGCATGAACCCCCGTATCGCCTCACCCACGATCGCCTGATCCGCGGGCTCCAGAAACTCCAGCAGCTCTTCAGCGTCCTGTGCCACCAGAAAGGCGCGGGAACGGAGCTCGTGATGCTCAAGAAAGACGGCTGCAGGCCGGGTCAGTACCGCCACCAGCAGGTCGCCGGGGTGATAGTCTCCGGCGAGGAACGGGTCGAGTTCCAGGCGATCGATCGCGACGCGGAGGAGGACATCAGCCGCCTGCTCCTCCTCCAGCAGGAACCGAAGCGCCTCGGTCCCGAGTTGCTCAATCGGAGTCCGGCGGTGACGCCGAAGAGTGACATCGAGCATCGACATCCGCTGAGCATGCGGGAGGTCGTGACCCTCAAGGTCGTAGAGTGATGAACCTGGCCTGGCACGCGGCACGAGGGAGATAGCCATCCTATGACTTGCTGGTCTCGACAGGAATCCGGGCTCCGCCGGGTTCCGCGGCCGGACCTTGGAGCCCGGACTCGCCCTTCTTCTCAAGGCAGGGTTCGGACCACCCTGAAATCGCCCCGAATCGTCAAGAAAGGTGACAGATGGCGACCAATCGGGGGGGTCGGTGCTGCAGTTGTGTGGCGCGGGGGCGACCAGTTGTCGGGTCTTCTACGTGACTTGGTGACACCGACGGAAGGCCGATCAGGATTGCAACTGATCGCAAAGCGCGGACCTCCTCCCCCGCCTCGGCCCCATGACCGTCACCCATTATCTTCTCCCCAACTTCTCGGAGGTCTTCATGCAGGTCCGTCATCTTCTTGCCGCCGGATTCCTCACCCTGTCGATGGGCGGCGCAACGGTCGCCTTCCATACCCACCTCACCAAGGCTGAGCCGGCGGTGGACGGCACCATCAAGGAAACCCCGAAGCAGGTCCGCCTCTGGTTCAGTGAGCGTCCGGAAATCGCCCTCTCGGGCGCCACACTCATGACCGACAAGCATGCACCCGTCGCCGTGGTGAAGCTGGCCGCCACCGACGACACCATGTCGGTTGCCGGGACGGTGCCCGTCGCACTGAAGCCCGGCAAGTACATGGTGATGTGGAAGACCGGCTCAGGCGACGGCCACATCGTCCGTGGGATGTACTACTTCACCTACGACACCGCAGCCGCGCCAGCGCCCTGATCCAGCGCACCGGGACCGGAAAATGCCCTCCTCCTCCGGTCCCGGTTAGCTTGGGAACCTATGCCCGTCACTGACACCATTACCCTCGACCTCTTTACTCTGGGTCGGTGGCTCGCCAGCGCCTCCATGCTGGCGCTCTTCGGTTCGTGTGTGTTCGCCACGCTGATACCGCGCTGGCGTCAGGATCGGGACGACGTGTCGTCCCTCGCCGCCCACGCCCTCACGCGGTGCTGGCATGTGGCGCTGGTCGCTGCCCTGGTCCTCGTGGTCGCCCACCTCCTGCGCGGCTATGGACAGGTGAGCTCCTTTCTGGATCCGCAGCAGTATTTCTCGCTCGACGCCGCAAGGACCATTCTGGTTGATACCACCTGGGGCCACGGGTGGATCGCGCAATTTGTCGCTGCGACTCTCTGCATCCCCCTGGCTCGCTTCGCTGCCCGTCGCCCGGTACCCGGTCTTGCCCTGCTTTCCAGCGGCGCGCTCGCCGTGGTCATCACCGCGCCGCTCACCGGCCACGCGATGGAACATCCCTGGGGCATCGGCGTCGGCGTAGGGCTCCACGCGCTGCATATTCTCGGTGGCAGTGTCTGGATCGGCAGCCTGTTCAGCATGGTCTGGTGCGGACTGATGCAGGCACGAAAGAGTGACGCCAGGGCGGTCGCCCGCATGGTGCATGTTTTCACGCCCGCTGCGCTGACCGGGGCCGGCGCGGCGGTGACCGCCGGGACCTTGCTCGCCATCGGCTACGTCGGGTCGTTTGAGGAGCTGTGGGAAACCGAATACGGCCTCGTCCTCCTGCTCAAGGTTTCGCTCCTCGCCTTCGCCATGGTGCTCGGCGGGTGGAACTGGAAGAGTGTCAGCCCGCAGCTCGGATCCCACGCGGCGACCCTGACGCTGCGCTGGTCCGCATCGCTCGAGCTCCTGTTCGCCGTCCTGCTCCTCGCCGCGACCGCGGTTCTGGTCGCGCTTCCCGCGCCGGGTCTCTGAAATGCGCCGCTCCCGTCTGATCGCCCTCGGCCTCGTCCTGCTTCTCCTCCCCGTCGGCTGCAAGCCGAGCGCGCCCAAGCCCTTCAATCCCGATGGGCTCGCGGGGCCGGTCATTTCCCCGGCGATACCGAAGCCTTCCTTCGTGCTGACGGCGACGGATGGAACACCCTTCGACTTCAAGCCGCAGACCGAGGGCTACATCACCCTCCTGTTCTACGGGTACACCCACTGCCCCGATGTCTGCCCGGTCCACCTGGCCAATATTGCCGCCGTCCTCCACAAACTCGGACCCGAGGTAACCCGCCAGATCAAGGTCGTCTTCGTCACCATCGACCCCGCACGCGACACCCCGGAAGCGATGCGGGCCTGGCTCGACAATTTCGACCCCGGCTTCATCGGGCTCACCGGTGACAGCGCCGCCATCCAGAATGCCATCAAGCAGGTGCGGATCGGGGTGACGCCGCCGGCGATGAACCCCGACGGCAAGAACTACGATATAGGCCACTCCGCGTTCGTGATCGCCTTCACCCGGGACAATCTCGCTCACGTGGTGTATCCCTTTGGCATACGCCAGGAGGATTGGGCGCGTGACCTGCCACGGTTGGTGAAGGGCTGAACTGATGCG
>JANOFA010000825.1:0-2572 GCA_031413355.1 Gemmatimonadota bacterium
GTTCGAGTACTACGGGCCGATGATCGAGCTGACCGGCTACCTCTTCGTCGCGGCGTTCTGGATCATGGAGCTCGTCTTCGACGTCCCGATCGTCAACAAGCAGTACTTCACCGCGTTCCTCCTCGCCTCGCTCGGCTGGGGCACGCTGGTCAACGTGCTGGCGGTGCTGGTCGGCGCCTGGCGGTTCCGCTACGGTCTGGCCGACCGGCTGCAGCGCGGGCTGCTGCCGTTCAACCGGCGGCGTGACGTGCTGATCCTGCTGGGCTACGCGGTGCTGGAGAATTTCTTCTGGCGCTGGCTCACGCTCTACTGGCGACTGCGCGGATTGTGGGACGCGTGGCGGGGCAAGAGCGGGTGGGAGAAGTTCGCCCGGCAGGGTTTCCAGAAACACCCGGAGGTGGCCCGTGCAGCCTGAGTCGCGCCGTTTGCGGGTCCTCGTGGTGGACGATGATCCCACTGTGCGGGAGTTGCTCTCGACAGTTGTTATCAGCGGCGGCTACGGCAAGCCCGCCCTTGCGAGCGACGGCGCCGAGGCGCTGACCGCCGCGTCGGAGGCGGACCTCATCCTGCTGGACCATCTGCTGCCGGACACCGCCGGTATCGACCTGCTCCCCGCACTCCGCGCGCTGCCGCACAAGCCGGCGGTCATCCTGGTCACGGCGCACGGCAGCGAGGCGCTCGCGGCACGGGCCCTCCGGCTCGGCGCGGACGACTACCTCATCAAGGACCCCTCGCTGCCCGGGCTGCTGCCCGAGGTCATCGAGCGGGTGCGACGCCACCGGGCGCTGCGCGAAGCCCTCGCCGCGGCGGAACGTGACCTGGTCCACGCCGAACGGATGGCCGCGATCGGGCAGCTGAACGTCGCCCTCGATCACACCATCAACAATCCTCTCATGGCGGCCTTCGCCGAAACCGAACTGCTGCTTAGCGGCGGTGGCTTCACCGTCGAGCAGCGCGCCGGGCTCGACGCGGTCCGGGCGGCGCTGCAGCGCATCCGCGACATCCTCCAGCGGGTCAGCAACCTGCGCCACGACCAGACGACCGAGTATCTCGACGGGGTCGCCATGATCGATCTCTCCCGCCGGACCCGGCCCATGCCGATGATGCTGGGCGAGGCGGTGCTCTGGCTCCCGGACGAGGATCTGGCGCGGGTCGTCTCGATGCTGCTGCGGCATGCCGGCTTCCGCATCACCCGCGCGACCGGGGTGACGGAGCTGAGCGGGCGGACCAGCGAGGCGGGCGTCACCGTCGTGGTCGTGACGGGAAGCAGTGTTCCCGGGCTCGAACCGCTGCGCGGCTTCCATCCCGCCTCATCCCGGACCTACACCGTGGTGGCGCTGGTGGCCGGTAATGGCGATGCCGCCCGCGCGGCCGGCGCGGATCATATCGTGACGCTGCCGTTCGATCCGGGGACGTTCGTGGGGGATCTGCTGGCGGCGATGAGGATGCAGTAGTAGGTCCGGCCTCCGTGCCGGACGGGCGGAAGGGTGGTTAGGCGATTAGGCGGTTGGGCGATTTGGCGATTAGGCGGTTGGGCGGTTGGGCGGTTGGGCGGTTGGGCGGTTGGGCGGTTGGGCGGTTGGGCGATTGGGCGATTAGGCGGTTAGGCGATTAGGCGGTTGGGCGATTAGGCGATTAGGCGATTAGGCGGTTGGGCGATTAGGCGGTTGGGCGGTTGGGCGATTAGGCGGTTGGGCGATTAGGCGATTAGGCGGTTGGGCGGTTGGGCGGTTGGGCGGTCCGGGCACGAAGGCCCGACCTACCCCCGCACCACCCCCGGCCCCACCTCCCGTGCCGCCCGCCCGCGCCCGAACACCCGCATCGAGTGCGGCCCACCCAGCGTCACCGTTGTGTCCTCCACCACGAGCCAGCTCCCCTCCCGCAGGCCATACACCTCCGCCGCTGGATTGACCGTCGTGAACTCCGCGATCCGGTCGTCCCGGGTCTCGCCCCCATGATTGGCCAGCACCTGGTCAGTGTAGTGCGGATTGATCTGGAACGGGACGAGGTCGAGCGCGGCGAACGACGGCGGCTCGATGATCGGCATGTCGTTCGTCGTGCAGATCGTGGGGCAGGCGAGGTTTGCGCCGGCGCTCCAGCCGATGTACGGCACCCCGCCAAGGACCCGGCGGCGCACCGCCCCCAGCAGCCCCGTCTGACACATCCGCATGAGCAGCTGGAAGGTGTTTCCGCCACCGACGACGATCGCCGCCGCGGCCTCGACGGCGGCGAGAGAATCGGCTGTGTCCGTCACCGACCGGACGGTGATCCCCAGCGGCGCCAGTCCCTCCGCCACCTGCGCAGTGTACGCCTCGTCACTCCGTTCAACCGCCGCGAAGGGAATGAACAACACCTCGGTAACAGCGGCACCCAGGAAGTCCCGGATCGGCGCCCGGGCGTGTTCGAGGTAACCTGCGCCGGGATTGCGGGAATTGGAGAGCAGGAGGAGACGGGGCATTGTCAGTATCCCACCGCCTCACCTCTCGGCCTGCCGCCCTCACCCCCTGGCCCTCTCTCCCCAGTCGGGGAGAGGGGGAGAACAACACTCATCGATGGGTTCCCCCTCTCCCGC
>JANOFA010000826.1:0-12707 GCA_031413355.1 Gemmatimonadota bacterium
CTGCTGGAGGACTTCGGCTACCTGCCGCGCGTCGCCTTCAACCTCGACCGGCTCTTCCGCCAGGCCGGAGCGCACGGCAAGCAGGCGCTGACGATGTGCATGGGCTTTGGCTGCAACGCGGCCGGCGTGGTGGCGACCCGCATCATCGACAGCCCGCGGGAGCGGCTCGTCGCGATCATCACCAACAACTTCTCGCTGTGCAACGGTCGCTGGCCCACCCAGATCCTGATCGCGTCGATCTTCCTCGGTGCGCTGGCGCCACCGGCGCTGGCTGGCCTGGTCGCAGCCGGGGCGGTGGTGGGGATCGCGGTGCTCGGAATCGTCGTGATGTTCCTCTCCTCCTGGCTGCTCACCCGCACCGTGCTCCGCGGGGAGGCCACGACCTTCAGCCTGGAGTTGCCACCGTACCGTCCGCCCCGGGTGCTGCAGACGCTGTACACCTCGCTGGTGGACCGCACCCTGATCGTGCTGTGGCGCGCGGTGGTCTTCGCCGCGCCGGCGGGTGCCGCCATCTGGCTGATCGGGAATGTGACCTTTGGTGGCGTCAGCGTGGCGGAGCACCTGGTCGGCTGGCTCAATCCGACCGGACTGCTGCTCGGCCTCAACGGCGTCATCCTGCTGGCCTACGTCGTCGCCATTCCGGCCAACGAGATCGTCATCCCCACCGTGCTGATGCTGACGGTGCTCACCGCCAAAGTGGCCGGCGTCGGCGCCGGCGACGGCGTGATGTTCGACCTCAAGTCCACCGAGCAGGTCGCCCTGCTGCTGCGTGGCGCCGGCTGGACCGCGCTGACCGGGCTCAACCTGATGCTCTTCAGCCTGCTGCATAACCCCTGCTCGACCACGATCTACACCATCTACAAGGAAACCGGCAGCGTCCGCTGGACCGTGCTCGCGACGGCGCTGCCGATCGGCCTCGGGTTCATCGTCTGCTTCCTCACCGCCCAGCTCTGGCGGCTCTTCGCGTGACCACCGCGGTGCGATCGGCCCCTCTTCGGCTCGGGACGCATCACCGCCCGCCAGGTGCCCGGCCATGAACGCGGCCACGGAATCCGCCGCCGGGACGCTGCTCTTCCGCGTGTCAGGCATTGACTGCCCCAGCTGCGCCACGACCATCAGCCGCTCGCTCACCCACGAGGGACGGGTGGAGGATGTGCAGGTGGATGTGTTCAAGGGCGAGGTGCGGGTACGGCTCAGGACGGGCGGCGCCTCGCCTGAGGAGGTGGCCCGATTGCTTTCGGCCGCGGGCTACCCGGTGCGTTCCGACGCCCGCTCCGTCGCACGGCCACGCGGGCCAACGGTGGCCGCCGTCGTCGCGGGGCTCCTGCTCACCGCCGGCCTGCTGACGGAGTGGCTCGCCGGTTCCTCGGCGGTATCGATCGGCTTGCTGGCGGGTGCCATGGTGGCCGGCGGCTGGTACGTCGTGCCCCGCGGCCTCCGCGCGGTCGTTCGGCGCTCGCCCGACATGTACGCGCTCATGTCCATCGCAGCCCTTGGCGCCGCTCTCATCGGTGAGTGGGGCGAAGGTGCTTCCGCGCTGTTCCTGTTCGCGGTGGCGCTCCGGCTCGAGGAATGGGCGGTTGGTCGTGCGCGCCGGTCCATTGCGGCGCTGCTGGACCTCGCACCGGCCGAAGCGCTCGTCATCCGTCTGGGTGGTGATCAGATGGTGCCGGTCGGCGAGATCCGTCCCGGGCAACGCATTCGGGTCCGCCCCGGCGAGCGGGTGGCGCTTGACGGCGCGATCGTCGACGGGCACTCCGCACTCAACGAAGCCCCCATCACCGGGGAGGCCGCCCCGGCGGACAGGGGTCCCGGCGATCCGGTGTTCGCGGGATCGGTGAACGGGCACGGCGCGCTGGTGGTGCGCACCACCCGGGAGGCGAGCGACACGACGCTGGCCCGGATTCTTCACACCGTGGAGGATGCCCAGGCGGCGCGGGCACCGGTGCAGTCGCTCATCGAGCGATTTGCCCGGATCTACACGCCGGCGGTGCTCGGGCTCGCGGCACTCATTGCCGTGCTGCCTCCGCTCGCCGGAGCAGGGCCGTGGGAGGTGTGGCTCTACCGCGCTCTCGCGCTGGTGGTGATCGCCTGTCCCTGTGCGCTGGTGATCTCGACGCCGGTCACGCTGATCAGCGCACTGACGGCGGCGGCCCGGTCCGGGGTGCTGATCAAGGGGGGTGCCCGGCTCGAGGCGCTGGCCCGGATCGACACCATCGCCTTCGACAAGACCGGCACGCTGACCGAGGGGCACCTCGCGCTGACTGATCTTATTCCGCTCGATGGGCTGGCGGCGGGGGAGCTGCTCCGACTCGCCGCTTCGGTGGAACGCTACTCCGAGCATCCCGTGGCACGCGCCATCTGCCGTGCGGCGGAGGAACGGGGTCTCGTCCTCTCCGACGCGGAGGGTTTCCAGGCGCTGCCCGGCTGGGGCGCCCGCGCTCGGGTGCAGGGACGCGACCTCATCCTGGGTAATCGTCGGCTGTGTGACGAGGTCGGTGCCTGCCGCGATGATGTCCACGCCCTGCTGGCCCGGCTGGAGGGAGAGGGTCGCACTGCCATCCTCGTGGCCGAGGGGCAGCGACCACTGGGCGTGCTGGGGCTGGCCGATCGGCTCCGGCCGGCGGCGGCGGCTTCGGTCCGCTCGCTTCACGCCACCGGAATCCGCCGGATCGTGATGCTCACCGGGGACAGTGAGGAGGTCGCGCGCTCGGTGGCCGATGCCGTGGGCATCTCCGAAGTGCGCTCCCGGCTACTCCCCGAGGAGAAGCATGCGGCGGTCCGGGCCCTCGAGGCGGAGGGGGCCACGGTCGCCGTGGTCGGGGACGGTGTCAACGATGCCCCGGCGCTCGCCGCCGCCACGGTCGGAATCGCGATGGGGGCTGCAGGTACCCACGCGGCGCTCGAGACGGCGGACGTGGCTCTCATGGGCGATGACCTCACCCTCATCGCGCCGGCGATCCGCCACAGCCGCTTCGTCCTCCGCCTGATCCGGCAGAACATCACCGTGGCGATCGGCCTCAAGGCGGTGTTCCTCGTCCTCGCACTCGTCGGCAAGGCCACCCTCTGGGTCGCGGTCGCCGCCGACATGGGAGCGAGTCTGCTGGTCATCGCCAATGGGATGCGCGCGCTCTCCATCCGCCCCGCTGCCGGAGGTTCCGAATGACAGCCGATCCACCGCGCGAGAGTCTCACCCGTTCCGCCGAGGACTACCTCAAGACGATCTACCGGCTCACGCTCGGCGGTTCGCTTGCGGGGACGACGGAACTGGCCCAGGCCCTCGACCTCGCCCCCGCGTCGGTGAGCGGCATGGTCAAGCGCCTTGCCGAGCAGGGCCTGGTCGACCATGAGCCGTACCGCGGCGTGACGCTCTCGGCGGAGGGACGCCGGGTCGCGCTCCGCATGGTGCGGCGCCACCGGATGATCGAGGCGTACCTGGTCGGTTTCCTTGGCTACACCTGGGACACGGTGCATGAGGAGGCGGAGCGGCTCGAGCACGCCGTCTCCGACACGCTCATCGAGCGGATGGCGCGGGCCCTGGGCGATCCGCGCGTCGATCCCCATGGTGACCCGATTCCCTCCGCCGATGGAGACATCGCCGAGCTGGTCTCCGTTCCGCTGACCGACATTCCCACCGGCGAGACCGCCGTCATCCGCCAGGTCAACACCGGTCAGGCCGACCGGCTCAGGTACCTCGCCGGCTATGGTCTCACGCCGGGCACGAGTGTGACAGTGCTGGAGCGGCAGCCATTCGACGGGCCGGTGACGATCGCGCATGACGGCAGCCACCATGTGCTGGGGGTCGAGCTCGCGCGGGTGCTGCTCTGCTCCCGGCCCGATGCGTAGCCGCGCTCCGCGATGCCATACCTGATTCTCGCCGCGTTCTGTGAGTTGCTGGGTTGTTATGCCGTCTGGCAGGTGGTGCGAGCGCAGCAATCCCCATGGTGGCTGGTCGTCGCCCTGGTGCTGCTGCTGATCTTCGCGTGGGCCCTGACGCGCTCGCCGGCACAGTTCGCCGGGCGGACATTCGCAGCCTATGCCGGTGTGTACCTGATCGGCGCGATGGGATGGTTCGTCCTGCTGGACGGGGGACGCATCGATCGGTGGGACCTGCTCGGTGCCGGCCTCAGCCTGGCCGGAGCGCTCGTCGTGCTGTACGCCCCGAGGCACGGGTAGGATGCTCCGACTAACGACATCGCAAAGGTGGATCCCATGAGAATGCCCGGTATCGTCGCGATCATGGGGCTGGCCCTCACCCTGGGTTGCGAACAGCTGACCACGCCCGCCGCAGCTCCGGACGACCTGTTCGACGCCCCGCTCGATGGACTGACCGCTCGCGAATTGAGCGCCTTTCTGCGGGGTGACGAGGAATTCGGCCGCCCGTTCTCCCCCGGGGAGGGACTCGGTCCACTGTTCAACAACACATCCTGCGCCGGCTGTCATAGCGGAGATGGCCGCGGCAACCTCAGCAACCGGTTGACTCGCTTCAGCCAGGGGAACGACCTCCTGCTGGATTTCGGCGGGCCCCAGTTGCAGGACAAGTCCTTGCCGAATGCGCTGCCTGAGCGGCTGCCGCCGGGCGTCCAGGTGTCGGTCCGGCTGCCCCCGCCGGTCTTTGGCGCCGGTCTGATCGAGGCCATCCCCGACTCGGCACTCCTGGCCAATGTTGACTCGCTGGACGCCGACAGTGACGGCATCTCCGGCCGCCCGAATTGGGTGGCGCCGCCCGCCTATCTGCCGGCGACGGAACCGGGCGCCGGACCGGGGCTGAGAATCGGCCGGTTCGGGAGGAAGGCCCAGGTCAGCGCCCTGCTTCAGCAGGTGACCGAAGCCTACCAGCAGGACATGGGCATAACCTCCGATTTCATCCCGGGTGAGAACTACGGGCCCGGGGCGGCCGCGCCGACGATCGCAGCCGATCACGTAGCCGACCCCGAGCTGCCCGCCGACGTTGTGCTGACGGTGACCAACTACCTGCGCATGCTTGCTGCGCCGGCACCCGGTAGGACAACCGGGTCCCGCGTGGTGGGTGACTCACTTTTCGACGCAATCGGCTGCGCCAAGTGCCACGTTCGGACCTTCCAGGCCGGGGTCAGCCCGATCCCCGCCGTGGCGGGCCGGACCGTGACCCTGTATTCCGACCTCCTGTTGCACGACATGGGGGCTGGTCTGGCGGACAATCGGCCGGATGGAAGCGCGGACGGCCGAGAATTTCGCACTGCGCCACTCTGGGGACTTCGCCTCATGCGCAGCTTCCTCAATGGCCAGGCGCTGCTGCTGCATGACGGCCGGGCCCGGTCGGTCGAGGAGGCGATTCTGCTCCATGGGGGCGAGGCGACGTCAGCCCGGGATCAATTCGGCGGCTTGCCGCCACTGTCCCGGGCTGCCCTGCTCGATTTCGTGGAGTCACGATGACCTGCCTCGATCGCCGGCGATTCCTCCAGCTGGCCGCCGGCGCGCTGGCGCTGCCGGCGTGCGCACAGCTGGTCTCCACCCCGGTGACCCCGGAGGCGGGGCGCATCGAGCTGGGGCTGGACCGCTACCCACACCTGGCCGAACCGGGTGGGTACCTCAAGCTCCGGCTTCCCGACGGCGGCATCCTTTACGTCGTCTACCTCGCGCCGGAGCAGTACGCGGTGCTGTCGCCCATCTGCACTCACCAGGGATGCACCGTCGACATCGGGGCAACGGGGCTGCTCTGTCCCTGCCATGGCTCGCTCTACGACCGGGAGGGGCGCGTGGTCCACGGACCAGCGATGCAGCCGCTGCCCCGCTTTCCAGCCACGGTGACTCAGGATGGCCGTCTCGTGGTGCAATTGGAGGGTGTCTGACCATGCGTACACGCGCGCTCACCCTGCTCGGGCTCGCCGCTACCCTGTCTGCCTCCGGCCTCATGGCACAGGACAGCACCGCCGCCGGTCGGCTGCCACCGGCGATCGTGCCGGGGGGGGTGTACGACAAGCCGGGCATGGCCCAGCTCGGTTCGCGGACCTCGATCGGCGGGTATGCCGAGGCGCATATCCGGCACGAACGGATCGATGGGGTCACCTCGGAGACGACCTTCGAGGCCAAGCGGTTCAATCTCTTCACCTCGACCCGGGTGAGCGACTTTGTCCGGATCGCCGCCGAGCTGGAGTTCGAGGACGGGGGGGACGTGGTCAGGCTGGAGTTCGCCGCCATCGATGTGGCGGTCCATCCCGCGCTCGCGTTCCGCGCCGGGATGATCCTCTCGCCGCTGGGCCGGTTCAACCTCTCGCACGACAGCCCGCGGAATGAGTTCACCGATCGACCGCGGGTCTCCACCGAAATCCTCGGGGTCGCACTGTCGGAGGCCGGCGCGGGGATCCTCGGGCTCATCGGCGTCGGCCGTACCTCACGACTCACCTATGAACTGTACGCCGTCAATGGATTTCACGACGGGCTGATCACCGACTCGCCGGAGGGGACCCGCATTCCGCTGGGCCGCAGGAATTTCACCGACAACAACAACTCCCCCGCCTTCGTCGGCCGGGTGGCGTACAGTCCGCGTCGGGGAGTCGAGGCGGGCGTCTCCGCCCATCACGGCGCCTACAACGTGTACCGGCAGGACGGAGTAGATGTGGACGAGCGGAGAAATCTGACGATCTGGGTGGCGGACCTGGAGGTGGTCGCGGCCGGGTTCCGGATGGTGGGCGAGGCGGCCACGGCAAAGATTGACATACCTCCCGGACTGCAAGGCATCTATGCCTCGCGTCAGCGCGGGCTCTATCTCGAGCTGCTCCGGCCGTTCGGCGCCGGGTGGGTGCGCACCATGCCGCAGTCGACCTTTGCCGCGAAAATACGAATCGACATTGTGGATTTTGATGCCGCACTGCCGGGTGACAGCGAAAGGCAAATCACTCTGGGCCTGAACTTCCGCCCAACCAGTGAAAGCGTCATCAAGCTGGACTACGCCCGGGGGCGGTCCAGGGACCGGTTCAACAATCCGGCCGACGTCGCGCGCTTTCTGCTGTCGGTCGCGACCTATTTCTAGTGCGGCGGGGGTCACCTTCTACTCCCGCAACGCCTCCAGCAGCCGCACCAGCCTGAGATCCCGCGCCTCGCGCAGTTCGGGCAGGTGCGGAGCGTAGGCCTTGTCCAGCAGTTTCACCAGCCGGTTCTGCTCTTCGGTCGGCAGCTGCTTCCAGTCGGCCAGCGACTTCCAGATCTCGGCGTATTCACCCAGCATCCGTGGCAGCACGACATCCACGCCGAGCTCGCCGCCGCCGAGTTGATGGTCGAGGTGAGGACCGGTGGCGGCCCAGGCGAGGGCGGGGCCGACCGAGACGGCCCGGTCCACATCCTCGACATCCAGCACCCCGTCGAGCACCAGCTGGATGCATTCGCGCCAGACTGCGGCCCGCAGCCGTTGCGCGATATTGCCGACGACTTCCTTCTTGAAGACGATCGCCGCCCGGCCCATCATGCTGAGCCAGAAGCGGATGTCCTCGATCACCTCGGCATCGGTCTTGGGGCCGGGCACGACTTCGACCAGCGGGATCAGGTCGACGGGGGCGAGCGGATGGGTGACAATGAAGCGCTCGGGCCGGTCCAGCCGGGCGCCCAGCAGGGTGGGGCCGAGGGAGTTCGAGCTGCTGGTCAGGATGGCGGCGCGGCGGGCGACCTGCTCGCACAGCTGCAGCGCCTTCTGCTTGACCGCGAGTTCCTCCGGGACCGCCTCGATGATCCAGTCGGCATCCGCGACGGCGTTGAGCAGACTGCGTCCCACGCGCATCACGTTGAGCGCCTCTTCCGCCACGCCGGCCTGCGCCCGGCGCAACTTGACCAGGTGGACGACCCGATCGGCCACGGCGTCCGCCGCCGGGGCGAGCTTGTCGCTGTCGGCATCGTAGATGGTCACCGGCCAGCCGGCGGCGACGGCAAGCGCGGCCCAGCCCCGGCCGACCTCCCCCGCGCCGACCACGGCGACTCGTGGCGATTCGAAGCGTGTCATGGTGTGCGTCTAGGATAACGTTCGACAGCCGTTCGGCCAAGCGGGCTAGATTAACTCCTCGCCGGTCAGCACCACCCCAGCCTGTCCCGAGAGGCTCGACACCCGCGTGATCGCTGTCACCCTGCTCGCCGTTCTCACCCTCGTCACCGGTGATTCCCTCTCTGGCGTCGCGCTGGAGCGCCGCACCGCCGCGACGCTGGACACGCGGGTGGGCGATACCCTGGAACTGGCGCTCGAACCCGGCGCGGTCGTCCGTCGGGTGGTGGTGAGCGCCATCTACGAACCGGCGACCGATCCCTCCACCGTCACCCGGCGCGACCTCGCCGTCCGCTTTCATCTTCCCGACCTGGGCGCCCTGCTCGGCGCTCCCGACCGGGTCGATCGCTTCGGCGTCGCCCTCCAGCCCGGCGCCGATCCGATCGCCACCGCCGCGGCACTCAATCAGGTCGCGTTCGGCTTCCGGGCCGCGCCCTCCGCGCTGATCGCGAGCGAGTCGTCCCAGACCTTCCGGGTCGTCAGCCGGTTCCATGCCGCCATCGCGGTGATCAGCGTGATCGCGAGCGCCATCTTCCTGCTGTGCATCATGCTGCTCAAGGTCGAGGAACGCCGGCGGGATGCCGCGGTCATGCGCTTCACCGGTGTCCGGCGCAGGACGATTTTCGGCGCGCTGCTGCTCGAGGCGGTCCTTGTCGCCAGCCTCGGCTCGATCTTCGGCGTCGTCCTGGCCGTCGCGGCGGGGGCGGTCACCAACAGCTACTACCAGCACTTCTTCGATACCCGGCTGATCTTCTCCCAGGTCACATTCGGCATCATCCGGTTCAGCGTGCTGCTCTCCCTCGGCCTCGGTCTTGGCGCCGGCGCGCTGGCGGCGTGGCGACTGGTGCGCACCAATCCGATGATCCTGTGGGGGCGGGGATGATGCCCGTCGAGAGGGTTCCCCGTTTCTTGCGCAACCTCACCCGCCACCCGGTCCGTAACGGACTTGCGCTCGCCGGGATCGCCGTCACCACCGCCATGCTGCTCAACATGGTGCTGCTGGCCGGCGGGATGGAGCGGTCATTCGCGCAGCTCCTGCTCGGGCGCGGCTATCAGATCCGGCTCTCGCCCAAGGGCACGCTGCCATTCGATACCGAGGCGACCATTCCCGGTATCGGACAGATCCGCGCCGCGATCGCGCAGGATCCGGCGGTCGTTTCGGTGGCGCCGCTGGCGGGTTCCAGTCTCTACGGGCGACGGGCGGACTCGCTCGTCACACTGTTCGGTTACGGCATCGACCCGGTGCACCAGGCGCTGTACCGGCTCGAGCGTGGCGCTGATCTCCTGCCCGGCGACACCACCGGACTGCTGCTCAGCGAGCCCGCCGCCCGGCTGCTCGGCGCCGCCATCGGCGACACGGTGACGCTGGTGAGCCGGCTCGACCCGCAGGTGGTCGTGGCGGGATCGACCCGGCGGCTGGTCGCGCGCGGCGTCGTCCGCTGGCTGTACGACCACAAGGGGCAGCCGTCGATCGGCACGGCGCTGCCGGTGCTGCAGGACCTCGCCGGCTTCCGCGCCGAAGACCGTGGGTCGGCGATCATCGTCCGGGTCAGGGATGATGCGGAGGTCGAGCCGACCACAATGCGGCTGCGGGCGGCGTTTCCGCGGCTGGAGGTGAACAGCGTCGCCGACCTCCTGGTCCACTTCCGCGAGCGGCTGGTCTATTTCCGCCAGCTTTCCTTCATCCTCGGCAGCATCAGCCTCATTGTGACGGTGCTGCTTGTCGCCACCCTGATGACCATCACCGTGAATGAGCGCCGGGGCGAGATCGCCACCCTCCGGGCGATCGGCATGAGCCGGGGCCGGGTCGTCCGGGGCGTCATGCTGGAGGGCGCCGCGCTGACGCTGATCGGTGGCGCGCTCGGCGCTCTGCTCGGTTCCGCGACGGCACACTATCTCGACCAGATCCTCACCGCCTTTCCCGGCCTGCCGGCGGCGATCTCCTTCTTCGTGCCGCACACCCCCAGTCTCGCGGTGGCCGGGCTCGTCCTCACCGCTGCGGGAGTGCTCGCCGGGGTCTACCCCGCGTGGCTGGCGGCGCGCGCGCCGATCGCAACGACGCTGCGCACCGAGGCCACATGAGTGCTGCCGTGCTGGTCGCCACAGAGCTCCGCAAGGATTACCCGATGAACGGCGAGACGGTGCACGCCCTGCAGGGCGCCTCGCTCACCATCAACGCCGGCGAGTATGTCGCCATCGTCGGACCGTCCGGCTCCGGCAAGTCGACGCTGCTCCAGCTGCTCGGCGGAATCGACACCGCCTCCGGTGGCAGCGTGCAGCTC
This sequence comes from Gemmatimonadota bacterium, assembly GCA_031413355.1. Classification (GTDB taxonomy): domain Bacteria; phylum Gemmatimonadota; class Gemmatimonadetes; order Gemmatimonadales; family GWC2-71-9; genus JADJOM01. The sequence continues at coordinate 10,291 of JANOFA010000826.1, forward strand.
GCCGGAAAGCGGCTCGAGTCGCTGAGTGATCGCGAGCTCACCCGCGTACGCCTGACCAAACTGGGATTCATCTTCCAGCGCTTTCACCTGCTGCCGGTGCTCACGGCGCAGGAGAATGTCGAGCTTCCCATGTCCGAAGCCGGCGTCAAGCGGGACGAACGCCGAGCCCGCGCCGTCGAGCTGCTGAGCTACGTCGGACTTGCCCACCGGGCGGGTCACCGGGCGACGCAGCTCTCCGGCGGCGAAATGCAGCGGGTGGCGATCGCCCGCGCGCTGGCCAACAGGCCCGCCGTGATCCTGGCCGACGAGCCCACCGGTGAGCTGGATGCCAGGACCGGCCGCGGCATCCTCGATCTCTTCCGCCGGCTCTCGCTCGATGGCGTCACGCTTGTTGTCGTGACCCACGACGAGCGGCTCGCCGCCGAAGCGGGTCGGGTGGTGCACATGCTCGATGGCAGGATTGTCGGGGATTCGTCGGGAGATGTGAGTAGGCGGTAGGCGCGAGGCGGTAGGCGATTGCGTTTTTGTCTTCCCGAGAGCCGAAGGGACGCGGAATCCCTTCAGGCCTGAGCCAGAACCGTATTTCGATTCCGGCAGAGGGGTCCCTCGCTGCGATCGGCATGACAGTTATTTCCCAGATTCTCTTTCCCGTTCCCGGTTCTCATCGGTCCCATGCTCCTCACCCTCGCCTTCCGCCACCTGCTGGTTCACAAGGGGCGCTCCCTCTTCCTGCTGCTGGGCTACGGCCTCGGCGTCGGGGTGATGATCGTACTGCTGTCCATCGGCGAGGCGATGCTGACCCAGTCGGCCGACGTGGCGCTGGTCGGCGGCGGCGAGATCACCGTGCTGCCGCAGGGCATTGACATCGAGGCGATGCGCAGCGGCGGGGTGAGCGGAATGTTTTTCGGGATCGATCGGGCACGGTTCCTCACCCGGCAACTGCTCGGCGGACCGCGTCATGCCGAGCGCGTCCGGGCGGTGTCGCCGACCATCGAGAACAAGCTGGTCTACCTGAGCCTGCGGGGGCGGAGTATCGCGGTCCGGGCCGGTGGTGAGATTCCCAGCCGCCTCGCCGCGGTGGGCGCGGCGCGCCGCATCGTGAGTGGTGCATGGGTCGATACCCCGGCGGATTCCGTCTGGATCACTCCGACCGACCAGCAGCTCTATGACGAGCTCGACCGGTTCCATCTGCCCTCCACCACTGATTCCAGCTGGGGCGAATGGCATTACTTCAACATCTCCGCCGGCCCCGAGGAGTGGTGGTACATCACCTACCTGGTCGGCGGTGAAGTGCTGCGTGGAAAGTGGGGTGGCCAACTGCTCATCAGCCACCGGACGCCGGGGGGACGCTACCAGCGCTACAGTGCCATCATCCCCTCAGACTCGATTGTGCTCGACACCACCCGCGCCGACCTGACACTGGGACAGAACCAGGTCATCCAGCGCGACGGCAGGTACACGCTGACCGCAGTGGCGCGCGGCACCGCCGGGCCGCTTCGGCTCGCGCTGACCGTGCAGCCGGAGCGAAATCGTTTCTTCCCGCCGGTGAGCTTGCGCGAGGGGGCGTATCCCTCGGGCTACGTCGTTCCGGCGCTGAGCGGCACGGCGACCGGCGAGATCTGCCTCGGCAATCGCTGCACCACCCTCACGGATGTGCCGGCGTACCATGATCACAACTGGGGGGTGTGGCGCAATGTGAGCTGGGACTGGGGCGCGGCGCGCGGCCGGCACTACAACCTGCTCTACGGGGCGGTCTATGCGCCGGAGGACACGGTCGGCGAGGCCGCGACCGGTGCGCCGCGCGTGCTGGTGGCGCTGGTCGACTCCCTCGGCGTGCGCCAGATCCTGCGGGCCACTGCGGTGGAGTATGAGGGGGAGTTGTCGCAGCAGCGGCGCGGTGAACCGGTGGCACCGGCCCGCTTCCACTTCGTGGCCACGCGCGATGCCGACACCGTTCGCATCGAAACGGAGATCGTGGACGTCCAGGCGACCGATCGCACCGCCGCGGGCGGCGCCAGGCGCTTTTTGCAGATGCGGGGGAACTTCCGGATGAGCGGGACCATCGCAGGTGAGCCGGTCAGCGATGAGGGGACGGGGTTTTTCGAGACGTATGTGGGGGTAGAGCCGTTGGCCGTTAGCCGTTAGCCGTTGGCGTTCAGCGGTCAGCGTGCTGTCATCCTGAGGACAAGGGGACGAAGGATCTCTTGAGGTCGGAGGAGAGACCGGCGGATTGCCCCAGGGGCAAAGAGATCCTTCGCTGCGCTCACGATGACAGCGACTACATTCGCCCCGTCCGCCCGTCCGCCCGTCCGCCCGTCCGCCCGTCCGCCCGTCCGCCCGTCCGCCCAACCGCCCAACCGCCCAACCGCCCAACCGCCCAACCGCCCAACCGCCCAACCGCCCAACCGCCAAACCGC
>JANOFA010000827.1:0-3905 GCA_031413355.1 Gemmatimonadota bacterium
GGCCAGGTGACGCTGGATGCCAGTGATCTCACCAAGGCGCCGATGTACCGTCGTGCGCGTGCCGGGATCGGCTACCTGGCGCAGGAACCGAGCGTCTTCCGCAAGATGAGCGTCGAGGACAACATCATGGCCATCCTGGAGACCATGAAGCTGTCGCGCGACGAGCGGCGTGCCCGGCTGGAGGTGCTGCTGGACGAACTGTCGATCAAGCATCTGCGGAAGAACAAGGCCTATTCTCTCTCCGGTGGTGAACGTCGCCGCCTGGAAATTACCCGTGCCCTGGTGACCAATCCCAAGTTCATGCTGCTCGACGAACCCTTCGCCGGGGTCGATCCCATCGCGGTCAATGACATCCAGACCATCGTGGCAGGCCTCCGTCACCGGGGCATTGGCGTGCTGATCACCGACCACAACGTCGAGCAGACGCTCGACATCGTCGATCGCGCCTATATCATGTTCGAGGGCAAGGTCCAGGTGGCCGGTCCGGTCCGCGATCTCGTGTATGATGACCGCGTTGCCCAGATGTACCTCGGGCCCACGCTGACCGCCCGCCTGCGAGCCCGCATGGACCGGGTCGCATGAAAACCGGACTCTCCCAGCACCAATCCCTGCGGCAGGACCTGCGGATCAACCCGCGGCTGTATCAGGCCATGGACATGCTCTACATGCCCATGATGGACCTGCAGCAGCACCTGAAGCAGGAACTTCTCACCAATCCCTTTCTCGACCTGATCGACCCCGAGGAGGAGGACGTCACCGCCGCCGACGCGACTCCGACCAAGGAAGAAGAGAAGGAGAAAGTCAAGGAGGAGAACGAGACCGACTGGGAGGAAATCCTGCTGAACGGCTTCGACGTGCCGGGCGGCGCGCGCGAGGAGTTCGAGGAAAAGGAGTACATCGAGCCGGTCACGGTCGAGACTCCGGACCTGATCGACTACCTGCGTGAGCAGCTCATGCTGCTCGACCTCACCCCCCGTCAGAAGCTGCTGTCGGAGGAGTTCCTCGGCAATCTGAAGGAGGACGGCTACCTCGCCTCCACCCTCGAAGAAGTTGTCGACCAGGTCAACCGCATGCTGGAGGGCCATGCGATCCGGCGGGAGGCGGACCAGCGGCAGGCGGAAGCAGAGGATGAGCTGGGTCTCGAGGACGAGGGCCTGACACCGCCGGACGATCTGATGATCGCCCCGGTCCTGACCGGGTTCCTCACCGACGACGAGAGCGTGGCCGGCAGTGTGGTCGTCGAGCCGGTGGTGGAGCCGCTGCCCCAGACGCTGGCTCTGCCCGCTCCGGTCGGCGGGCGGGCCGATGTGCCCTACTTCACGCTCAAGGAAGCCGAGGAGATGCTGCAGATTCTGCAGCGCCTCGATCCACCCGGTGTCGCCGCGCGCGACCTGCGCGAATGCCTCCTGATTCAGCTGGCGGCCCGCAAGGACACGGAATCGCTCACCTGCCGGCTGGTCCGGGATGCCTTCCCCGATCTCATCGCCCACCGATGGAGTGACCTCGGCCGTCGCTTCGGTGTCGAACCCGCGGCGGTGCAGGCGGCCGCGGATCTGCTGTCCCGTCTCGACCCCAAGCCGGGGCTCAAGCATTCGGCCGGCGGCGAGGGGTACGTGATCCCGGACCTCATCGTCGACAAGATCGACGGCGCCTACCGCGTCTTCCTCAACGATACCGGGGTGCCCCGGCTCCGGCTGAGTCGCACCTACCAGGCAATCGCACGCGACAAGAAGAAGTTCACCACCGAGCATCGCGAGTTCATCGCCTCGCGGATGAACAGCGCCAACTGGCTCATCCAGGCAATCGAACAGCGCCGCCAGACGATGCTCAAGGTCATGAACTTCATCGTGGACCGGCAGCGCGAGTACTTCGAGAAGGGCATCGAGTACCTCAAGCCGCTGACGCTGCGGGAGGTCGCCGAGGTGATCAGCATGCATGAGTCGACCGTCAGCCGGGTGACGAACGAGAAGTTCGTCCAGACGCCGCGCGGCGTGCTGCCACTCAAGTTCTTCTTCTCCAGCGCGCTGTCGACCTCCTCCGGAGAGGACGCCAGTGCCCGGTCGATCCGGGCCAAGCTGCAGAAGATGGTCGGGGAGGAAGACACCGGCGATCCACTCACCGACCAGCAGATCGTGCACCTCTTTCAGGAGCAGGGCATCAAGATCGCCCGGCGCACCGTGGCCAAGTATCGCGACCAGCTCGGCATCCTGCCGGCCCGCATGCGCAAGCGGGTATGACGCAGTCTCCGGTCCAGGTGAGCGTCCTGGTTCCGGCCAAGGACGAGGCGCTCAATCTCGCCGAGTTCGTCCGCCAGTGCGCCGTCGCGCTGGGCGCGGCGCCGTTCAGTTTCGAGGTCGTGGTCGTCAACGACGGGTCTCGTGACGAGACCGGCGCCGTGCTTGCCGACCTCGCGGCGGCCCATCCGTTCCTCCGGGTGGTGACCCACCGGCGCCAGCGCGGTATCGCCGATGCGCTCCGCTCCGCCGGCGACGTCGCCCGCGGCGACATCTTCGTCTTCTATCCCGCCGACCTGCAGTACCGCCCGGAGGATATCCCCGCGCTGGTGGCGCCGATCCTCGCCAACGAGGCTGATATCGTCACCGGCACCAAGCAGGGCAAGTACGAAAAGGCCTTTGTCTCCACCGTGTACAACACCCTCTGCCGCTGGCTGTTCGGTGTCACGGTGCCGGATCTCAATTCCGTGAAGGCCTATCGCCGTGAAGTCATGATCGGGCAGCCGCTTCGGCCGGACTGGCATCGGTTCTTCGTCGTGGTGGCCGCGGTGGATGGCTTCCGGATCACCTCGCGCCCCGTGCCCCTCTATCCCCGGCAGGCAGGGACCTCGAAGTTCACCTGGACCCGCATTCCCGTCGGAGTCCTTGATCTGCTCTCGGTCTGGTTCCAGTTGCGGTTTGGTCGTAAACCGATGCTGTTCTTTGGTGTCGCCGGCGCGGCGCTGTTCGTGGTCGGCTTCATCGCGGGAGTCGCGGGGCTGGTACTGCGCTTTGGCTACCTGATCGGGCTGGAGGGGTTCTCGACTGGCTTCCGGCCGCTGCTCAATCTGGTTGAAACGATGGTCATCTCCGGCATCGTGCTGTTCGGCTTCGGGTTTCTCGGCGAGATCATCGCCGGACTCCGGGAGGAGCAGCGTGAGGTGTACCGATTGCTCCAGCGTCGGGAGCATGGCGGGGAAGAGTAGTTGGAGCAGTCACAGCAGCGTTGCTATCCCACGAGGAGGATCACATGGGCAGGAACCGAATCCACCAGCCCGTCTCTGTCGGTCTCGTAGCGCTGGCGATCGCCGCCTGCGGCGCGGGCACGGCATCGCCGCCCACCGCCCCCAGTACCGAGGCCGGCCCTTCATTCGCTGTGGTGCCGTCGCATCCTGCCGGGATCATCGACACCATCATCCCTGTGGGTGGCGTCCCCTACGGCGTGGCCATCTCCAAGAGCGGCAAGATCCTGCTCACCACCGATATCGGGGGCAGCAGTGTACGCCGGGCCAATCTGCCTAACCGGACATACACGACCAGCATTCCGGTCGGCTTTGCTCCGCCTCACGTAGCCATCGACGCCTCCGAGACTCGCGCCTACGTGCCAAACCAGGGCGGCCACTCCGTCAGCATCGTCAACCTGCTCACCAATACCGAGCTCAGCCAATTGCCGCTGGCGGGCGAGGGCTACAACGTTGCCGTACAGCCCGACAACGCCGTTGCCTACATCACCACCAATATCGGACGCGTCTACCTCATCACCATCTCGAGCGGCACCTTTGCCGACTCCTTCGACATCGATCCGGCGAACAACGGGCTGGCCTTCGGTCGGGGCAAGAGCCTCTACATCAGCTCCCTGCTGAGCGGGACGGTCACGCTGTACAACACCGGCACCCGCCAGGTGGTGTCGGT
>JANOFA010000828.1:0-10057 GCA_031413355.1 Gemmatimonadota bacterium
GCCCTTCATCATCCGATGGAGGGGTCATCTTCCGGAGGGAAAGATCGACGGGCGCCCGATCATTCAGCTCGACGTGCTGCCGACGGCGCTTGCAGCAGCCGGCGTACCAATTCAAGTGCAGTGGAATCTTGATGGCGTGAATCTGCTGCCCTATCTCACTGGCAGGCTGTCAGGTCCGCCGCACGAAACGCTGTACTGGCGCTATGGCGAAAAAAAGCCGTTCGCAAAGGTGATTGGAAGCTGGTGAAGTCCGTCCATCACCGGAGGGGAGCCATCGACCCTGCCAGAGTCGACGATCTCCTGGGTGCAGAACTCTACAATCTGGTGGAGGACATCGGGGAAACGAAGAACCTTTCCGCGGCAGAACCGGAGAAGTTCCAGGAGTTGGCTGCCGCCTGGCGGGAGTGGAACAGGGAGATGGCGAAGCCGCTGTGGTACCCCGCCCGCCTGACACCGGCGCTGCCCTGACGGCAAGAGGCTCCGGGCACAGTCGATCCGTCGTGATGCGTGAGTTGAATCGGGGTGCAGCCGCCCCGCTGCCATCCACAGCGTGCCACATCCCGCTGGTGGTAAACCCCACCCGAGTAGAGCTCTTAAGAGGTATTTCCGTATCGCGCTACGGGTGGTGGTGCAGTCCCAGGGGCGCGATCGCCGTGCGGCCCGACGACAATACTACTGTGCCCCCAACCGCCGTCCCGGAGTCGCTTGCCCTCCCTGATGCAGGACTAGCCCCGTCACCGTCCCCGATGCGTCCACCGTGAAGCCGACCTCGGCATTGATCACCCGCAGAAAGAACATCGTGGGTGACGCGGCGAACAACCGGTACCGCGGCTGCCCTGAGGCCTGAACGAAGAGTGCGTTTCCTTCCCGCGTCACATCGATCGCGAATTCCGGGGCAAGGTCGTACCGCCCGACATAGCGCTCCAGCACCGTCGCATCCACCGTCACGACCGGGCGGGGCGGCGGCGGATGCCGCACCGCAATGGACGAGTCGAGAATGTGGAGCCCGATATCGTCGATGTCGGTGGCGCTGTTGCTGAGTACAACGACGTTCGCACCGCTCGAGGGATCGAGCCCGAGAAACGAATGGTAGCCGCCGGTCTCCCCGTTGTGCCAAACGATGCGCTGCCCGTTGCGCTCGAGCACGTGCCAGCCGAGCCCGATCCGGAGCCCCGGGCTTCCCGCAGGGCGGCGGGGCTCCATGGCCATCCTGAGCGCCCGACCGAGCGAACCCGGCGGCGGAGTGACCGCGGCGGCGAGAAAGCGCAGCATGTCGGCTGGGGTGGAGCGCCACCCGCCTGCCCCCGCCAGCACGGCGATATCCCAGTTCCCCACCATCTCGAGATCCGCCCCGTGGCCGGCAGCGAGCCGCCCTGACATCGCCGGTGTCAGCGTGATCCGAGTGTCACGCATGCCGAGCGGAGTCAGAATGCGCCGGATGACAAGGTCTTCGTACGACATCCCGGCCCGGAGTGCGAGCAGGTGGCCCAGTAGCCCCATGCCAAGGTTGGAGTACTCGTATGCTGCGCCTGGATCGCGGGTGAGCGGGTAGCCCGAAAGGAACGCATAGAGGTGGCGGACCTCGTAGTCCGCGTACGGGTTGCTGGGGTCCGCCGGCGTGAAGTCGTCGGGAAGTCTTGGCAGGCCGGAGGAGCTGGTGGCCAAATCCAGCAGCGTGATCTCCCGGCCGTTACGTGAAGGCGCGCGCACGGAGTCAGGGAGGAACTCGCTGATGGGATCGTCGAGCGCCACGTCGCCGGCGATCACCATCTCCGCGAGCAGCGTTGTGGTAAAGACCTTGGACACCGAACCGATCTCGAAGACGGTCTGGACGTCCACCGCGGGCGATGCTTCGCCCGCGCGACCGCCAGCTGCCATCACCCTCGTCCTGCCCCCTTCGACTACCCCGAGCACCAGTCCCACCGCGCCACCGCGCGCTATTCGTCCGGCCAGAATCTCGATCACGCTGTTGTGCTGCGGCGCGGTCCATTGGGCGGCGAGTGGAGCGGCAGCAGCGGGCCCCGCGGCGAGGAGAACGGTTGCCGCTGCGAACCGGAAGGTCGGACGATCAGGACACATCGGACGCTCCATCAAGCGAAGGTTTATCGAAACTGGTGAGCCAGTCCTCCAACTCGCGTGCCAGCGGCTGGAGGTCGCGGCGCACCGCGAGGTTGCGGTAGAGGAGCCATCCGTAGAGCGCCACGACCGTCGCCGCGAACCCCGTCTTGTACAGCGGCGACACTGCTGCTCCGGCCATGAAGAGAATGACGCCAGTGCCGAGTGGCGTGAGGTACCACCAGGCCACGTCCCCGAGTAGGCGCTGCTGGGCCCGGACTCGGGACAGCTCTGCCTGGAGGGCAAGCACCACCGGCAACGCCGGATCGGGCCCCCGGCGTCGTGCCATCCGCAAGCGGATCGGGATGAACGCGCATGTGAGCGCGAGAATCGCCGCTCCGACGGCGGAGAGCGCATGCGGCGTCTCTATCGCCACCCAGGCGAAAACCGGGAGGATCGCGAGGGACACGCCGGTCTCGAGCCGGTCTCGTCGACGCACGATCCACTCGAGTTCCGAGGCGCGCGCGCGTACCGCCTCTATTTCCTCCGCTGGGCTCCCCGCGGGCGCCCCGCCGGCCTCTCGGCGCCAGACTTCTCCCACACGATCGAGATCCATGGTTTCAATCCTCCAGGTAACGCCGCGAGAATGTCTGTTTCATCCTGTGCAGGCGCACACCGGCCGCGCCCGCGCTCAGCCCCGTCACCTCGGCGATCTGTTGGTACGACAGCCCTTCCATGTAGAGGAGGATCACCGAGCGGTCCATCGCTCCAAGCGTTCCGAGGTACTCCTCGAGGATCGCGGCCTCGTTGCGGTGTCCGCTGGCGCTCGCCACCGGGAGGTCGTGACGCGCCGAGGAGTCGCTGGTGCGGCGGGTGACGTGGCGGCGCCAGGTCAGCGCGGTGTTGAGGGCCACCCGGTAGAGCCAGGTGCCAGGCGCTGCGTCGCCACGGAACGAGGCGAGTCCTCGCCAGAGCTGGAGCAGGATCTCCTGGTGGAGATCGTTCTCCTCGCCGTCCACCCCGGCATAGACTCGCGCGATCCGCCGCAGGGCGGCACCGTGGGTGGCCAGCATGGCGTGTAGAGTTTCCTCGTTCGTCACTCGGCTCTCTTGGCAAAGAGAATCAGGGGATGTCGTTCTGTGGTATTTGTTGCCGGAAGGGGGCGAGAATTACATGCTACCCGATTCCTGTTACTTTCCCGGCTCCACCACTCTTTCAGGGCACTCATGCGGATTCTTGTCACCGGCGGTGCGGGCTTCATCGGCAGCCATACCACCGTCGAACTGTTGCGCGCCGGCCACGATGTTGTCGTGGTCGACAACTACAGCAACAGCAAGCCCGAGGCGGTGCGTCGAACCAAAGAGCTTGCCGGCAAGTCGTTCGACTTCCATGAGGTGGACCTGCTGGACCGCTCGGCGCTGCATGATGTCTTCGAGCGCCATCCGGTCGACGCGGTCATACACTTTGCCGCCTTCAAGGCGGTGGGCGAGTCGGTTGCGCAGCCACTCAAGTACTATCACAACAACATCACCGGGACGCTGAGTCTGTGTGAGGTCATGATTGCCCATGGGGTGAAGACGATGGTCTTCAGCTCCTCCGCCACCGTCTACGGCGACCCGGCAACGGTGCCCGTGCTTGAGGACTTTCCGCTCTCCGCCTTGAACCCATACGGCCAGACCAAGCTGGTGATGGAATATGTCTTCCGCGATCTCTACCGCGCGGATCCGTCATGGAACATCGCGCTGCTGCGGTACTTCAATCCGGTCGGGGCGCATCCCAGCGGCCGCATCGGGGAAGATCCCAACGGCATCCCCAACAATCTCTTTCCGTACATCACGCAGGTCGCGGTGGGCAAGCTGCCGGAACTCAAGATTTTCGGCGGAGACTATCCGACTCCGGACGGCACCGGCGTGCGGGACAACATCCACGTGGTGGACCTGGCGGTCGGGCATCTGAAGGCGTTGGAGAAGCTGGCGGGGCAGACCGGCTGCGTGGCCTATAACCTCGGCACCGGCCGGGGGAACAGCGTGCTCGAGGCAGTGCATGCCTTCGAGCGGGCCAGCGGCAGGAAGATTCCCTACCAGATCGTCGCCCGCCGGCCGGGCGACGCGGCGAGCTGCTACTGCGATCCGTCGAAGGCATTCAAGGAACTGGGCTGGAAGACCGAGCGGGACCTCGATGCGATGTGCGCCGACGCCTGGAAATGGCAGTCGATGAATCCGAACGGCTTTCCGGGCTGACGACGTCGCCGCCGGCACGGTAGCGGGGCGATTGGGCGATTGGGCGCCCTGTCACGGAGGAGGGCGGCTACCCGTCCCGCGGCTGTGCCAGAAACCGGCGCGGCTGCTCCCGGAATGCTTTCCGCAATCCCGCCCAGAGCCGTCGCCGCTCGCGCTGCCCGAGGTCCCGCGCGCGCATGGCAGTCCGCAGCGCCAGCGCGAACGACACGCCGAAGTTGAGCGCGCCGATGATGACGATCCCCAGCGCGCCCCAGATGACTGCTTCCCAGTGCAGTTGTCCCGCTCCGGTGATGAACAGCGACCCCGCGCTCAGCGCCAGACTCGCGGCGTGCAGCGTCACATGCCGCACCTCCAGCGCAATCCCGGCGAACTTGAACAGCACGGGCACGAATCCCAGCAGGAATCCCAGCACCACATAGCCGGCGATACCACCGAGGTTCCGCTCGACGAAGCCGCCCCACGCGGCGGCGCGTCGTGCGCCGACCGTGCGGCGGAGTCCCGGATGTTCGGCGATTGCCACCGGTAGCCCGCGGTAGGTGCTCCAGTTCGATGCCCACCCCGCCGCAAGGCTCGAAATCCACAGGAACACCCCGGTCAGCGCGGCGAATGGAATCGTCCACGACAGGAAGGGATGTATCCCGTGCAGCGTATGCTCCGCTGTGTCCGGTGCCAGCGCGGGCCGGCCGGTCAGGCCGAACCAGAGCGCGACCAGCAGGAACGTGACAGGGATGGTGGCGAACACATTGCCCAGCGTCGCGATCACCTGTGACCGGGTGATACCGGCGACGAGCTCGACCTGTTCCTCCACATCGCCCTGATGCTCCAGTGCATGCGCCAGCGCGGCGGCCGTCATCGCCGGCTGCTTGGAGGCCAGCGTGAGATGCAGCAGCTGCATCGCGATGAAACTGCCGGTGTAGTTGAGGGTATATGCCAGCCCGGCGAACATCGGCGCAAACGGCAGCGCGCTGATGACGTACTTGCCGACAGCGGTGAAGGCCGTCAGGACCCCGCCGAGGGCGGCGGAGCGCTCGATCGAGCGCCAGTCACCGCTGGTGCGGACAACGTAGTGGTCGCCCGACTCCCCAGTGTGCTCCACCACTTTTCGCGCCAGTCGCTTGAGCGCATTCCGGCCCAGCGAGCGGATCCCGAACTGGTTCGCTCGTCCCCGGATCAGCGCGCCTGCCAGTCGGCGGGCATCGCCGCGCCCGGTGGCGACGCCGAGCAGGAGGTCGAGTCGCGCGAGCTGGGCTTCCAGCAGCTCGAAACGGTAGATCAGGTCGGTGGAGACGCCATGTATGTCCAGCCGCTCCCGCCCCCGGTCCAGCGCGACATATACCTCCGCGCGACAGCGTACCCAGTGTTCCCAGTGCACACTGTCCCGCGGATGTTGGGCGACCAGGGCGACGGTGCCCGCCAGCTGGAAGAACGGCGAGGAGGACTCCAGCAGCTCGGGCTCAAGATCGAGCATGTCGCGCGCGAGGCCGACGGCCGCGGTCCGCAGCGCGAGCAAGGTGGCCGCGTCGAGCAGGGCCTTCTCGGGAAGTCCCAGCAGGGTGCGCCACGGGGCGAGGACAGCGTCCGGCAGAGATTCGACCCAACCCGCGGTTGTCTCGTCCACCGGCAGCTGGGTCAGCAGGAACGAGAGCCCGGTGTCCGATGCGCGGCGCGGCACGACACGATCCACCATGCGCTCGAAGACCTCCTTGAGCAGCGTGTGGTGCATCGGCAGCCCCATCTCCGCCAGCAGCTGTACCGCTGAGCCGCTGTTCCAGACGACGGAAAGCTGAGCCTCCAGCTCCGCACGGCGGGGATGGTTGTCGAGCGTCCCGGCCAGCTGTTGCAGCCGGTCGGTTCGCGCGTCGTCCGTCGTGGCACCATCGGTCGTGAGCCACATCGCCACTGATTCGAGCGCGCGCGGTCCCGGGGCGGCCAAGAACGCATCAAGCTGGTGTTGCGCGGCGACGGAGGTGGCAGGCGTCATGGCGGGTAAGATAGCTGAGAGCCGGCAGCCATCAGCCGTCAGCCATCAGCTGAACAGGCGCGGGGCGATAGGCGAAGGGCGATACTTGATGCGCCTACCGCCTACCGCCTACCGCCGACTCCCTACCGCCCGCTCCCTACCTTCCCCCCGCCGCCAGGTGCCCCTCCAGAAAACTCGTCAGCAGTCCGTACAGATGCAGCGTCGTGCCCTCGCCTTCAAAAATGCCGTGGGTACGATTGGGATAGGCCATCATCTGGAAGGGCTTGTTGGCGGCGACCAGCGCATTGATTAGCCGTTCGGTGCCCTGGTAGTGCACGTTGTCGTCACCGGTGCCATGCACGACAAGGAGGTTGCCACGTAGCCCGGTAGCAAAAGTCAGCGGCGAACTTGCCACATAGTCCGCCTCGTTCTGCTGCGGCAGCCCCATGTAGCGTTCCTGGTAGATCGTATCGTACAGGTGCGTATCGGGGACCGGTGCCACTGACATTCCCGTCTGATACAGGCCGGGGGTGCGGAACATCATGTTCAGCGTCATCGACCCGCCGCCACTCCAGCCCCAGATCCCGAAGCGAGTCGAATCGACCCAGCTCCACCGGCCAATAGTGCGCGCCGCGCCCGCCTGATCCTCCGTCGCCACCACACCGATCTTCCGGTACACCGACTTGCGCCACTCCCGGCCGCGCAGCGTCGGCGTGCCGCGGTTGTCGAGCGTGATCACCGCGTAGCCCCGCTGCGTCAGCATGAGGTGCCAGGGATCGATGGTGGACCAGGTGTCCTTGGCGGTCTGCCCGGCCGGCTCGCCATATACGTAGAACATCACCGGATAGCGCTTCGTCGAATCGAAGCCTGTCGGATACATGACGAGCCCATCCAGCGTGACGTCATTCCCCGCATCCACCCGTACGAACTTCGCCGGCCCCCGGCGCAGCAATCCGTACCGCCGCTTGAGTTCGGCGTTATCGCCCAGAGTGCGGACCACTTCGTGCGACGGCAGCCGGATCAGTTCGGTGGTGGGTGGCGTGGTGATACTGGAGTAGGTGTGGATGGCGAAGGCACCACCCGGCGCCGCCTGATAGTTGTGGGTCCCCGCCTGATCCATCGGGCTCAGCCGCTCGACGGGGCCACCGGCGAGGGGAACGCGAAAGAGATAGCGCTGGGTGGCATTGTCGGGTGATGCACGGAAGTACAGCGATCCACCCACCGAGTCGATGGCGACCACGTCATCGATGTCGTACGCACCCGGCGTGAGGAGGCGGACCTCCTTGCCGTCGCGCGAGACGCTATAGGCGTGACGCCAGCCATCCCGCTCGCTGATCCAGAGGAAGCGGCTCCCGCGGTCAAACCAGGCCCAGTCACTCACGACATCCACCCAGGCGCTGTCGCGATCGAGCAGGATCGGCGTGACCTGGCCGGTCTTTGCATCGCCCTGCAGCACGGTCAGGGTGTTCTGCAGCCGGTTCAGGTGCTGCATCACGATCTGGTCGGAGTTGGCGGCCCACTCCATCCGCGCCAGGTAGATGTTGCGGGGATCGCCCGGCACCTGCATCCAGCGGGTCGACCCCCCGCCGGCGCTCACCACCCCGACGCGGACACTGGAATTGGTGGTGCCGACTTTGGGGTACTGGATGGGCGTGGTGAACGAGTAGAGGCTGTCGGTGTTGTTGATCAGCAGGAAGTCACGCACACCGGATGCGTCGAGCTGCCAGTAGGCGATCCGCCGTCCGTCCGGACTCCAGCGAAAGCCGTCCCGGTTGTCGAACTCCTCCTCGTACACCCAGTCAAAGGTGCCGTTGATCGTGGTGCGGGAGCCATCGCGAGTGAGCGCGGTGATCTTCCCGTCTTTGAGCCGTTCGACGTAGAGGTTGTTCTCCCGCACGTAGGCGACGCGATCGCCCTGGGGCGAGAACTTCGCGAACATCAGCGTCTGCGCCTTGGCCGTCGAGCCGCCAAGCTTCCGGAGCGTGCCTGTTCCCAGTTCCAGCACCCAGTAGTCACCCCGGGTATGCTGGCGCCACACCCGTGCGGTGTTGGTGAAGATCAGCAGCCGGCGACCGTCGGTGGAGAAGCGGAATCCCGAGAGCCTGAGCGGCGTCGAATCGCCGGCAGGGGTGAGCTGTTCGCTTCGAACCACGACGCTTTTCGCCAGCGTCACCGGGTCCACCTGCACCAGGTCGGTTCCCCGCCCCTCGGTTCTCCGCTCGAAGGCGTAGTAGCTCTTCCCGTCTGCCGCCCAGCGGGTGGGTGGCACCCAGGCGGGGCTGAAGTAGTCGGAGGAGAAGATCTGCTCGAGCGTTATGGTCGTGGAGTCGGTGACCTGCGCGGTGAGCTGTGCGCTGAACAGGGCGGCAAACAGCGCGACAAACGGGAGGCTGCGACGGGGCATGGGCGGATGGGAAAGAGGAGGACGGTAAGATAGGCGGGTCGATGCGGCCGAATGAAGGCCGTCCGCACGGTCGCTTTGCGGGCCGGGTGGCAATGGGGGCAGGCGGCCCCAACGATGGAGGGACCTCCGGGCCACTGGCCCGAAGGTCCCTCCTGGCCGTCGCGCCTGAAGCCGCGGCTCGGCTGCTGTCACTCTAGCTACCCGAGGGCGGCGGCGGAACTCCGCCGCCGCCCTCGGGCGATCGTCCGACTAGTACCGGTAGTGATCCGGCTTGTACGGGCCGTCCATCGGCACACCGAGATAGTCGGCCTGATCCTGGGTCAGCTTGGTCAGCTTCACGCCGAGCTTGCCGAGGTGCAGGCGCGCCACCTTCTCGTCGAGGTGCTTGGGCAGGGTGTACACCTTCTTCTCGTACTTGTTGTTGTTCTTGTGCAGCTCGATCTGCGCCATCACCTGGTTGGTGAACGACGCCGACATCACGAAGCTCGGATGCCCCGTCGCGCAGCCCAGGTTGAGCAGGCGGCCCTCGGCCAGGATCAGGACCGAGTGGCCATCGGGGAAAATCCACTCGTCGAACTGTGGCTTGATGTTGTTGCGCACGATGCCCGGAAACGTCTTCAGGCCGGCCATGTCGATCTCGTTGTCGAAATGGCCGATATTCCCGACGATCGCCTTGTCCTTCATCTTCGCCATGTGCTGCGCGGTGATGATGTTCGCGTTGCCCGTCGCCGTGATGAAGAGATCGGCGGTGGTGAGCACCTCATCCAGCGTGGTGACCTGGTAGCCTTCCATCGCCGCCTGCAGCGCGCAGATCGGGTCGATCTCGGTGATGATCACCCGGGCGCCCTGGCCCTTGAGCGCCTGAGCGCAGCCCTTGCCCACGTCGCCGTAACCGAAGATCACCGCGACCTTGCCGGCCAGCATCACGTCGGAGGCGCGCAGGATGCCGTCGGTCAGCGAGTGACGGCAGCCGTAGAGGTTGTCGAACTTCGATTTGGTCACGGCGTCGTTCACGTTGATCGCGGGGAACAGCAGTTTCCCGGCCTTCATCATCTCGTACAGCCGGTGCACGCCGGTGGTGGTTTCCTCGGAGACGCCGCGGATGTCCGCCGCCACCTGGGTGAAGCGCTTCGGGTTCCGCTTGAGCTCGGCGTGGAGCAGCGCCAGGATGACGCCGTACTCCTCGCTGTCGCTCACCGGATTGAACGCCGGCACCTTGCCGGCCAGCTCGAACTCCCGGCCCTTGTGGACCAGCAGCGTCGCGTCGCCGCCGTCATCGAGGAGGAGGTTCGGTCCCTTGCCGTCGGGGAACTTGAGCGCCTGGATGGTGCACCACCAGTATTCCTCGAGCGTCTCGCCCTTCCAGGCGAACACGGGAACGCCCTTCGGCTTGTCGGG
>JANOFA010000829.1:0-4615 GCA_031413355.1 Gemmatimonadota bacterium
CGCGGACCTTCAACGGCGCGATCACCAGCCGTCACCTGGGACTGGACTATGCGGGGACGGTCGGGGAGCCGGTGCGGGCGACGAACCGGGGGCGGGTCGCGCTGGTCGCCCCGTTCTACCTGGCGGGGAATGTGGTCTACCTCGACCACGGCGAAGGCCTCATCTCCGCGTATTTCCATCTCAGCCGGACCGACGTGAAGCTAGGCGACATCGTGGAGCGGGGGCAGATCATCGGCGCCGTTGGGCGGACCGGCCGCGTCACGGGGCCGCACCTGCACTGGGTGACGCGCTATGGCGGGGTGACGGTGGATCCGATGTCGGTGTTGGGGCTTCTCGGAGAGACTGACTCGACGATGAGTGGCGCGGGGCGCTAGGCGCGGATGCCTTCCCGCCTCGCGCCCCGCGCCAGCCTCAATTCAAGAATTACCAACCCTGCACACCGCGCCTACTTCAGCTTCTGCTGCAGCACCGGCGCGATCTTCTTCGGGTCCGCCTTCCCGCCACTCTGCTTCATCACCTGCCCGGTAAAGAAGCCGATCAGCTTGGTCTCGCCGCCGCGGTAGCGCTCCAGTTCCTTCGGATTCGCCGCCAGCACCTCGTCCACCCACCCACCCAGCGCGTCGGCGTCGCCCACCTGCACCAGGCCAAGGCGCTCGGCGATGACCGCCGGCGACTCGTCGGTCTGATCCAGTTCGGTGAAAATCCGCTTGCCGGCCTGATTGCTGATGGTCCCGGCGTTCACCAGTGCCACCAACGCGGCGAGGCGCTGGGGTGCCACCGGGAAGCGGCCCGTCTCATTGAACGCGCGAATGGCGTCGTTGATCACCCAGTTGGAGGCGGTCTTCGGCTCCACCCCCTGCCCCACGACCGCCTCGAAGTAGTCCGCGACGGCGCGGTCCGCGGCAAGCACGCCGGCATCGTATGGCGGCAGGCCGAGCACCGACATGAAGCGGTCCTGCTTGGCGGCGGGCAGTTCGGGGAGTGCTGCGTGCTGCTGCTCGATCCACAGCCGGCTCAGCACCAGCGGCGGCAGGTCGGGATCGGGGAAATAGCGATAATCGTGGCTCTCCTCCTTGGAGCGCATCGGGCGCACTTCGCCGGACGCCGCGTTGAAGAGCAGCGTGACCTGGCGCACCCGCTCCCCGTTTTCGACGGTGCGGATCTGCTGGTCCCGTTCCACGATCAGCGCGCGCTCGACATTGGCGAAGCTGTTCATGTTCTTGACCTCGGTCTTGGTGCCAAGGTGCGTCTCTCCGGGGCGACGAATGGAGATATTCGCGTCCACCCGGAGCGAACCCTCTTCCATGTTGCCGTCGCTGATCTCGCAGTACAGCAACAACTGCTTCAGCACCGTGAGGTACGCCCGCGCTTCGCCGGGGCTCCGCATATCCGGCTCGCTCACGATCTCCGCGAGCGGGGTCCCGGCGCGGTTCAAGTCGATGGCGGTGCGGCCGGGCAGCCGGTCGTGCAGCGACTTGCCGGCATCCTCTTCGACGTGCAGCCGGGTGACACCAATGGTGATCCGGCCGCGCTCGGGCGACTCGATGGTGACCCCGCCACCGGTGGCCAGCGGCTGATCGAACTGCGAGATCTGGTAGCCCTTGGGCAGGTCGGGATAGAAGTAGTTCTTCCGGGCAAAGACGCTGGTCGGATGCACGGTGCAGCCCAGGGCCAGCGCACCACGGGTCGCCAGGGTGATCGCCTGTGCGTTGGGCATCGGCAGCGCCCCCGGCAGCCCCAGGCAGACCGGGCAGACCAGCGTGTTCGGCGGATCGCCGAACCGGTTGGCGCAGCCGCAGAACATCTTGGAGCGGGTGAGGAGCTGGACGTGGACCTCGAGTCCGACGACGGTTTCCCACTGCATCAGCGCACCTCCCCGACGGCGTCCACCACCGCTTCGATGGCCGACGCGACCGAGAGCATCCGCGCCTCGCTGAACATCGGGCCCACCAGCTGGGCACCGATCGGCAACCCATCGCTCCGCCCCACCGGCAGGCTCATCGCCGGCAGCGCGGCGAGGTTGATCGAGCAGGTGAAGATGTCGGCCAGATACATGGCGACCGGATCTTCCATCTTCTCTCCCGCCTTGAACGCCGGTGTCGGCGTCGTGGGGGTGAGCAGGAAATCCACCTGGTGCTCCTCGAACACCTTGCGGAAGTCCTCCGCCAGCAGCGCGCGGGTCTGCTGCGCCTTCCGGTAGTAGGCGTCGTAGTAGCCCGAACTGAGCACGTAGGTTCCGATCAGGATCCGGCGACGGACCTCGGGCCCGAAGCCGTGACCACGCGTCGCCCGATAGAGCGCCTGCACATCGCCCTCGGGCCCGACATGACGCGGCCCGTAGCGCACTCCATCGAAGCGGGCGAGGTTTGCCGCGGCTTCCGCCGGTGCCACGATGTAATAGGTGGGCACCGCGAACCGGGCATGCGGCAGCGACACTTCCTTGATGGTCGCGCCGAGCTGCTGCAGCGCATGCGCCGTCCGGTCCAGCGCGGCACGCACACCTCCATGCAGGTCCGCGGGGAAATACTCCCGCGGCATGCCGAAGGTGAAGCCGGTGAGTTCCCGGCGCGGCGACTCGAGCGCGAGTGGCGGAAGCGGTGCGGAAGTGGAATCGTGGGCATCGTGACCGCTGATGGCGGCGAGCACGCGGGCTGCGTCGTCCACCTTCTTCCCGAAGACGCTGATCTGGTCGAGCGAGGAGCCGAACGCCACCAGGCCGTACCGGCTCACGCGGCCATAGGTCGGCTTGACCCCGACGATGCCGCAGAAACTGGCGGGCTGACGCACCGAGCCGCCGGTCTCCGAGCCAAGCGCGGCGGGGACGACGCCGGCCGCCACCAGCGCCGCGGAACCGCCGGAGGAGCCACCGGGAACGCGGGCCGCATCCATCGGGTGATGCACCCGGCCATAGGCGGAATGCTCGGTGGAGGAGCCCATGGCGAACTCATCGAGATTGGTCTTGGATGCGAGGATCGCACCGGCGGCGCGGAGCCGGGAGACGACCGTCGCGTCATACGGCGAGACGTAGCCCTCGAGAATCTTCGAGGCGCAGGTCGTCGGCTCGTCGGTGGTGACCAGGTTGTCCTTGAGCGCGATCGGCACACCGGCGAGCGGGCGCGTGACACGCTCCGCCGGGCTCAGCGCGTCGAGCGCCGCCGCCTGCCGGTCCAGCAGCGCCTGGGACCAGTGCAGCGTCGCATTCAGCGGCACGGCCCCGGTCAGGCGGCCTCCCACCTCACGGGCCACGGACGCGGCCGTCGTGAGTCCCGAGCTGACCGCCTCCGCGATCATCCCGACCCCGCTCATTCGGCCCCCTCCATGGCGCCCAGCTTTGGCACGGAGAAGAACCCCCTGGTGAACTCCGGCGCAAAGGCCACCGGTGGGCGCACCAGGCCGGATGGGACGATTTCATCGGCGCGCAGCGTCACCTGCGCCGGACCGGCGACGAATGGCGGGGCGGCGTGCCCGGCGGGCACCTCGTCGAGCTGGGTGACGAACTCCACGATGCGTCCCATCTGCTCCACCAGTCGTGGCAAATCCTCCTCCGCCACATCCAGCTCCGCCAGCCGGGCGACATGCAGAACATCTTCCCGTCGAATGCTCATGCGCTCTCCCATTCCCGTTCGAGGCCGGCGTAGGCCACCAGCAGCTGCTTCATGCCATGCTCTTCATCGTCGAACAAGACCGCGACTTTCAAGTCCCGTCCCGTCCCGGTGAGCCCCTTGATCACCCCGCCGCCAAACCGCCGGTGGCGCACCCGCTCGCCTTTGACGTAGCGGGGAGCATCCTGCGACGCTTCCTCCGGCGCCGGCGGAGTGACCGCGGGACGGGTTGAGGGCTGCGCCCCCCATCGATCCGTCGCTCCGCTGCCCCGGCGGAAACCGGAGCTGCCGAAATCGGGCGTCCACAAGTTTGATGTCTTCGTTTCCTCGATAAGCCCCGGCGGCAGCGCCTGCAGGAAACGCGATGGTCGTCCCGGCATCAGCGCCCCGCCGCGCCGCCGCGCCCGGGCCCACGAAAGGTACAGCTTGTCCTTGGCCCGGGTGATCCCGACATAGCAGAGGCGACGCTCCTCCTCCACACCATCCGGTTGTTCCAGCGCCCGGCCAGAGGGAAAAAGCCCATCCTCCATCCCCGCGATGGCGACGACGGGCCACTCGAGTCCCTTGGCGGTGTGCAGCGTCATGAGTGTCACCCCCGCCTCCGCACCCGCCGACTTGTCGTGCCCCGACAGCAGCGCGGCCTCGGCCAGGAATCGCTCGAGCGGGGTCGTTGGCTCCTCGTCATCCGCGACCACGACCTCCGACCAGTCGGCCGCACTCGCGACCAGCTCGCGCACGTTGTCCCACCGATCCGCGCCCTCCGGCCCCTCATCCAGCAGCACCTTTTCATAGTCAATGCGGAGGATGATCTGCTCCAGCACCTGCGCCGGCGGCCAGTGGGCCCCCTCCTCGGCGATGGCACGGATCAGCTCGGCGAACTTGCGCAGCGCCTCGCGGACGTTGGGCCGAAGTCCCTGGATCATCTCGCCGCCAGCCGCCGCGCTGAGCAGCGGTTTGCCCCACTGCCTCGCCGCTTCCTGCAGGGTGCCGAGGGCCGCATCTCCGACGCCGCG
>JANOFA010000830.1:0-1856 GCA_031413355.1 Gemmatimonadota bacterium
CAGTACCTGCGCCAGGGGATGGTGGACCTGCTGCAGGCCAAGCTCACCGGCGAGGGCGGCCCCCGCGCCGCCGACACCCGTTCGGTGCTCGCCGCGGTGCGCGACGCCGGCGGCACCGAGACCGTGGACCTGCCGGTGGAAGCAGTGACCAGCGTTGCCCGGAAGATCGGCGCGGGCCGGGTGCTGCAGGGGAGCATTGTGGGACCGTCGGATCATATCGTGATCAGCGCCACCCTGCTGGAGATGCCCGGCGGCCGCACCGTGGCGGAGACCACGGTCCAAGGGCCCAAGGACAGCCTCTTCTCGATGGTGGACCGGCTCACCGCCCAGCTCCTGGCCCTCGGCGCCGGCGCCAGCGCTTCGCAGTTGAGCGCCATCACCACCACCAGTCTCGACGCGCTCCGTGCCTATCTCGATGGCCAGTCTGCCGCTCGTCGCGCCGCCTACGACAAGTCCACCCCCCTCCTGACGCGCGCTGTCGAGCTCGACTCGACCTTTGCCCTGGCCCTCTCCGCGCTTATCGAGTCGCACGGCTGGTACGCGGCGACGACCGACATGGGTCGGGTGCGCCGGCTGGCGTGGCGGTACCGGGACCGGCTGAACCAGCATGATCAGCGCTTCCTCTCCATCCGGCTCGGCTCCCGCTACCCGCGGGAGACCCCCTACACCCAGCGGATCGCCGATCGCGAGCAGGCCACCCAGCGCATGCCCGAGAGCGCCGAGGCGTGGTTCTCCCTCGGCGATGCGCTGTATCACTATGGCCGACTGGCGGACGTCGCCGACGCAGATTCGCGGGCGCGACAGGCGTTCGAGCAGGCCTTCCAGCGCGACACGCTTTACGGCGCCGCGGTCAGCCATATCGCGTATCTCGCACTCAGAGCGTCCGACACCGCTGCGCTACGGCTCTGGATGCGACGGTCGAGCGCGCTCGATTCGACCGGAGTGTATGTGCCCGTCGGTCGGTGGGCACTTCTGACGGCAACGAGAGATGAGCCGGGCATTCGCGCATTCCTGGCCGGGCTCGATTCGGTCGCTGTGCCCGTCGCCTGGGAGATCGTGGAATGGAACACGCTGGACAGCGTCACGATCGCCCACCAGGCGGAACTATTCGCCGTCGCCCTTCGGCGGGCCACCACGACGGATAAGCGGGCTCAGGTCGCGGCGGCGCAGGTGGAGGCGCTCTGGAATCGCGGCCGCCCATCCGAGGCTGGCCGGTGGCTCGACACGCTGCGCAGCTTGAACCCCGACTGGGCCCGACAGTTGTCCGTCGTCGGTGCCGTCTGGTTCGGCGGAGCTTCGCCGGATACTCCAGATCTGGGGAAATTGGCTGACGTGTGGCGGCTCTCGCAGGGTGAACTCGCTGCCGGCGACCGACTCGTGATTGAAGCTCGCGCCGCCGCAACGAAGGATACGCTGGGCGACAGTAACCTGCGGAAGGCTGCTCTGGGGCAGGCGTGGCTGGCGGCGGAGCGAGGTGCGCCTGCGGCGGGCCGCCTCGTCGACGTGGCAGACTCGCTGTGGTGGGGATACTCGGGAAACCAGGAGTGGGCCTCGATTCAGCTCGCGCGGCTGTACCAGGCCCAGGGCCGGATGGACCGGGCGCTCCGCGCGATTCGGCGGCGTGCTCACGCACTGGGCCAGCCGTTCCCGTCAGGCCTCGCCGAGTCGCTGAGACTCGAGGGACGGCTGGCGGCGCAGGCCGGTGACAAGCCCGGTGCTATCCGCGCCTACCGCGACTACCTGCTCCTCCGTTCTGACCCCGAGCACACGCGCATGTCGCAGCGGGACAGTGTGCGGACGGAGCTGGCCGCGCTGGGAGACCTGGAAGGGTCGCGGTGAGCCTGCGATGGACAGCG
>JANOFA010000831.1:0-2019 GCA_031413355.1 Gemmatimonadota bacterium
CGTCGCTGATAGTGGGTGGCGCGGGATTGACAGGGCTCGTCGGCAGGCAGGCGAACTGGGTCAAGGCTGACGAATCCGCGGCCGCCCCGGCGACGCGATAGTGGTACTCCAGCGCGAGCGTGAACGGAATCGTCGCCAGAAACCGCCAGGCGGACACCTGGGTCACGCCGTCCTTGATGTCGGCGCCTCCCCACGACCTCGCGACATCCTGCGGTGAAATGACGGCCGAGTCGAAGGGAGTCCGGAGGTCCTTGGCCGGATACCAGCGGAGTACCGCCTCACGCCAGGTAGCTCCGGGCGCACCCTGACCGGTCGACCGCAGCGTCACGTCGCACGAGATGATGGCGACGCCGTCCGGAAAGGCGTCGTACACTGGTGAACTCATGGCTGGCGGCGCGATAGTCGTCCTGAAACCGGTCCCGCCGGGAGGGGGCGGGGGCGTGGGCTCGCTGCTGTCCGAGCATCCCGTGACCAGCACAGCGGAGAGCAGTAACGTGGCCAACACGTGGCTCGGCCGCAGCGGGACACGATGAATCGTGGTGCCACGGCAGTTCAGCATGTGGGTCTCGGTGGGAACTGCAACGCAAGAAACTTCTCGCGGTTCGGCGTCGGTGCTACTCCGCGCTCTCCTCCGCCAGACGCTGCCCGCGCATATGCCGCAGCAGTCGGGCGGTGGTCTCCCGCAGCGAGGGACGGGGCACGACCTCATCGACCTGTCCCTTCTCCAGCAGGAACTCCGCGGTCTGGAACCCCTCCGGAAGGTCCTGCCCGATCGTCTGCTTGATGACCCGCTGCCCGGCAAAGCCGACCACCGCACCCGGCTCCGCCAGGATCACGTCGCCCTGCATGGCGAAGGAGGCGGAGACACCACCGGTGGTGGGGTTGGTCAGGATGGTGATGTAGGGAACCGAGAGGGCGTAAAGCTGGGCGATGGCGGCCGACGTCTTGGCCATCTGCATCAGGGAGAAAAGTCCCTCCTGCATGCGGGCACCGCCCGAGGTGCAGACCAGCACCAGGGGGACCCGCTTCTCGGCGGAACGCCGGGCCAGCCGGGCAATCTTCTCGCCGACCACCGACCCCATCGAGCCACCCATGAAGGCGAAGTTCATCACCCCGAGATTCAGGGCCGAGCCTTCCAGCTTGGCGGTGCCGGTATAGATCGCGTCGGAGGTTCCGACCTTCTTCTGGGCGATCACCAGGCGCTCGGGGTATTTCTCGAAGGAAAGCGGATCGGCGGAACGAAGGTTGGCGTACAGCTCTCGCCAGCTGCCATCGTCGGTCAGCAGCTCGACATACTCCTCGGCGCTGAATCGCCGATGGTGACCACATTCGGGGCAGACATTGTAGTTGCGGTCAAACTTCTCGCGGATATCGACGTACCCGCACGCGTCACACTTCTCCCAGGCGTCGAGAGGAATCTCGAGACGTTCCCGGACGGAAGCGCGGGTCTTCCGCTCTTTCTTAAACCATGCCATGACGGCCATAGGGGGGTTCGGGAGGAGTTAGAGGTCAGATGCCAGGGAGCCAATAACCGCCCCAATTTGACGTACCGCTCGCCACCGCGCCAGCCCCAATTGCCTAAATCATTGTCATATATCGACATAGCCACCGAGCCGAGCATCCCACGCGGCTCGAAAGACGAGCCCGACGCTTACGGCGGTGGCCAGAACAAATGAGCCACCGTAGGAGAAGAACGGCAGCGGGATTCCCGTGATCGGCATCACGTTGACTGTCATCCCGATGTTTTCGAAGACGTGGGTGAAGAGCAGGCCGAGGATGCCGAATACCACCAGGCTGGTGAAGGGATCGGTGGTCCGGCGAGCGATCCGTACCATGATCGAGAACAGGACGAAGAAGAGCACCAGGGCGAGGAGCACACCCGCAAAGCCGAGTTCCTCGCCGAGCACGGCGAAGATGAAGTCGGTGTGCTGCTAGGGGATGAAGGCCAGCCGTTTCTGCGGTCCCTCGAGGTACCCGTTGCCGAACCAGCCGCCGGAGCCGATGGCGACCTTGGACTGG
>JANOFA010000832.1:0-2050 GCA_031413355.1 Gemmatimonadota bacterium
CCGGGATTCTGCCCGCAGCGGGCAACACCGCAAGGGGGCGCTAGATTTGGGCGTCCTCACTCCGGATCGTTGCCATGCTGCATTCCCGCCCAGCGCTTCTCGCCCCCGTCCTGTTCCTTTTCCTGCTGCCCGGCTGCGGCGAAGTCGTCTCGGGCGGGACCGGCGGGAATGGTCCCAGCGCCGGGCAGCGCACCGAGCTGATGCTGGCGACCCAGGACGAGATCGAGTCGCAGCTGCCGGCGCTGGTCGTGGTGGCGCCGGGAACACCGCTCGGCGCCACGCTGCCGGGCGGCTGCCCCCCCGCCCCATCCGATACCACCGACGCGGACGCCGATGGCATCCTCGACGACGCGACGATCACCTATACCAGCCCGCCCTGTCTCGTGACCGGCCTGCGCGGGGGCACCGCCGCGGTCACTGGCCAGGTGCGGATCGTCGACACGCCGGCCAACGGCACCACCTTCAACCTGACCCTGACGGACCTGACTTGGACCTACACCGCCCCTGGCGGGGGGCTCAGCTACAGCGTGGTCCGGGACGGGACCATCGCCCGGATCGGCGATGCCGACACGATCGCCGTTTCGACGCTGCGGACGACCGAGCGGCAGCGCGGCGACATCACCGCGCTCGCCATGCTGACGCTCGACCTCGACTGGGTCTTCATCGCCACGGCGGCCGGGACGATCCAGCCCGACCTGGCCCTGCCCGATGGAAGTCTCCGGGTGACGGGGAATCTCGACTGGGACCGCAGCAGCGAGCAGTGGAGCCTCACGGTGGCCACGCCGACGCCGCTGGTCTACGACGCATCGTGCAGCGGACCGCAGCGCTTCACTGCGGGGCTGATGACGCTCACGGGGACGGTGGCGGGTCAGGCGGGAACGCTCTCCCTGGTCTGGTCGGCCTGCGGCACGGACCCTGCCCGGTCGTGGACGCCGTCCGGTTCCTAGGGGCTCTGGGGACTGGTCTGCGTCACTCGTTCCCTGCGGCGGAAATCACATTGCCCGCCGGCGGTGGAATTCCAAGTGACGATTCGACAACAACTTGTATCGTCGTGAATCGCTCGGCCCCACACGCTCAGGAGGTAGTATGCAGTCGGTGCGTAATCTCAGGATTTTTGCCGTGAGTCTCGCAGGAATGCTGGCCGTCGCCGCCTGTGGCGGGGATAGTGGGCCAGCCGGATCCACCACAGTCAGTGCGGCGCAGGCGGGAGTATTGGGCGCCGAGGCCTCCGGTCAGGTCGGTGATATTGCGGCGGGGCTGGTCAGCTTTGATTTCACCGGCGGCTCGCTCGGCGATGGCGTCTTCTCCCGGAAGGCCCTGCGCGGCCGGGTGAGCACGCTGGAGCGGGTGGTGCCGAATCGCTACCGCGGTCAGCTGGCCATGCTGCGACGGGATCTCGGCGGTTGCGATCCGACCGTGGCAGGCGACACTACCGATAGCGATGGCGACGGGATCGAGAACAACGCCACCTACACCTTCACTGCCGCCAACTGTTTTTATCAGGACACCCTCGGCAACGGCTTCGCCGTGACCGGTTCGGTGAGCGTGCAGGACACCGACAGCCCCACCACGCTGTTCGGCTTCGCCATCGACTTCAACCGCCTGAAGGT
The DNA here is from genome assembly GCA_031413355.1 of Gemmatimonadota bacterium. Lineage (GTDB taxonomy): Bacteria > Gemmatimonadota > Gemmatimonadetes > Gemmatimonadales > GWC2-71-9 > JADJOM01. The sequence goes on from JANOFA010000832.1 coordinate 1,611, forward strand.
GCTGTTCTACACCGACTCGGCGAGCGCCGGCTTCGACTGGGATGGCATTCATACCGCCACCGTGACCTCGGGCACCGCCTCGACCACCCAGAACTTCACCGCCCGCTTCCGGGTGAACGATCGGCCGGTGTACTCCTCTCGTTACGCCTGGGGGATGGTCTACACACCGGATACCGGCGCGATCGATCCGTCCACCCAGCAGACCCTGCCTGACGGCACCTTTGACCTGACCGGTGCCTTCGGCTGGTCGGGGGCCTATGGCCAGGCTGATGGCGACTGGAGCTTTAACATCACCACCCCCACGCCGCTGCACTGGAGCAGCAACTGTGAGGGGCTCGACCCGCCGTTTGATGCCGGTCAGCTCAATGCGTCCATCAACGGCCGCAGCAATATCGGCTTCACCGCCGATTACACCGCCTGCGGCACGCCGCCGGTCATCA
>JANOFA010000833.1:0-1762 GCA_031413355.1 Gemmatimonadota bacterium
TGTTTTACGGTGTCGTCGGCTGGTGGCCGCCGCGGTGCCCAGATGGGTGGTCGCCCGCAGCCGGCCGGAGAGGAGCCGGGTCATGGACCAGAGGATCTTGTAGGCCATGTCACGATTGAAGTCGAGCAGAATCTCGAAGTCGGGCCGGGAGATGGTCATCAGGGACACCGGTCCGTTGGCGATCGCGTCGGTGCTCCGCTCGGAGCGGTCGAACACCGCCATCTCGCCGAAGCAGCTGCCGGGTTTCAGCACCGCCAGCGCTTCTTCTCCCGAGCCGGGGATGTCGCGGCTGATGCGGACTTCGCCGGTGACGATGAGGTAGAACCGGTTGCCCGGCTCGCCTTCCTTGAAGATGACCTGCCCGCCGGTGTATTTCTGCTCCTTGCAGATTTCCGCCACGCGGGCAAGTTCTCCTTCATCCAGGTCGGCGAAGATCGCGGTCTTCTTGAGGAGTTGCAGATCCATGTCCGGTACCGGTGAACGGTGAACCGCCCTCGACCCCGGTTGACCGGGACTCGATGAGCCAAGGTACTCCCGGCTCGGAGGGCGAGCAAGGTCATCGATCACCGCCCGGCGCTAGGGTCACCGCGGCGGATCTGCTCACGCTGTCGCGGATTCCGCTGGCCGCCGCGTTCGTCCTGGTTGGTAGCGCTGGTGCCCAGCTGGTCATTCTCGCCATCGTGGCCGCCACCGACCTGCTCGACGGGTTCATCGCCCGCCGCCTGGGCAGTTCGCGCTTCGGCACCATCATCGATCCCGTCGCCGACAAGCTGTTCATGGCGGCGGCGTTCCTCGTCGTCGTGCGTTCCAGCGATCTGCACTGGTACGAGATCACCGGCATTCTTCTGCGAGACATCGTGGCCACGGTTGCCTTCGTGGTGACGGCCATTCTTGGCCGAGCCGCCGCGATCCCCGCCCGCCTCGGGGGCAAGGCGGTGACGATGGCGCAGGTGCTGACCCTGATCGCCTTTCTCACCGATTCCCCGCTGCTCCGTCCACTGGCCTGGGCGACGGCCGCCATCGGGCTGTACGCCATCTGGGACTACAACCAGGCGGCGGTGGCGAGCAGGCGGCCGGTCGGCGGATAAAGCCCGCCGGCCCGGCGCCTCTTACGCCCGGCGGGTTCAGTCTGCACCTTCTTCTTCCGGCGCCCACCGGATCGCCCAGATGCACCGGGCCCCCGGCACCAGCTGGGCATTCTCATCCACCCCAAGGGAGATCAACGTCATGGCGGAATCCTCGCAAGAGCACGACAAAAAGGTGCTGCACCGGATGGGGTACGCGCAGGAATTGTCGCGCCGCATGTCGCTGTTCTCGAACTTCGCGATCTCTTTCTCCATCATCTGCATCATCGCCGGCGGCATCACCGCCTTTCCGGTTGCGCTGAGCGCCGGAGGCGGGTTCTCGGTTGCGATCGGCTGGCTCGTGGGCGGCTTGTTCGCGATGAGCGTCGCGCTGGCGATGGGACAGATCGCCTCGGCCTTTCCGACGGCGGGCGGGCTGTATCACTGGGGCTCGATCCTCGGCGGCCGCTTTACTGGCTGGCTGACGGCCTGGCTCAACCTGCTGGGGCTGATCACCGTGCTGGGTGCCATCAACATCGGCACCGCCTATTTCTTTGCCGGCACTTTCGGGGCAAGTTTTGGCTTCACTGGCACCGATATGCAGGTTGTGGTGTTTGTGGCCGTGATCACCGCGCTTCAGGCGTTGTTCAACCATCTTGGCATCAAAATCACCACGATGTTGACCGATATCTCGGGCT
>JANOFA010000834.1:0-2906 GCA_031413355.1 Gemmatimonadota bacterium
CGGGATGTCGCGCTCTCGCCGGACAACACCCGTCTGGTCTTCACCGCGCTCGACCGGCTGTACGTCATGACGATGCCCCGGGGCATGCCGCGACGCCTGACCACCGACACGGTGCACGAGCAGCACCCGTCCTGGTCGCCCGATGGCAAGAGCGTCGCCTATATCACCTGGGGAAACGCCGGTGGATTGGTTCAGTCGGTGGCCGCCGATGGCAAGTCGAAACCGCAGCGCCTGACACCCGCGCCAGCCTTCTACCAGTTTCCTGCCTGGTCGCCCGACGGACAGCGCATCGTGGCGCTGCGCGGACCACGTGAATCGCGGGTCGCAGAGAGATTCGGGCCGGGTTATGACCTCGTCTGGCTGCCCGCAAAGGGGGGCACTCCGACCCGCATTGCGCCAGTCAATTCCGGCGGCCGGCCGCATTTCAGCCGCGATCCCGCGCGAGTCTATCTCTACGATCCGGGCGAGGGGTTGCTCTCGATGCGGTTCGACGGGACCGACCGCCGGGCCATCCTCAAGGTGACCGGCTTCACGGTGAACCGCCCCGAGGCGGAGCCGAACGTCGCCGACGAGATCCTGATCGCACCGGATACCACCCGCGCGCTCGCGCTGGTCAATAACTACGTCTATCTCGTCACGCTGCCGCAGACCGGGCAGCAGCCACTGACCATCAGCATCGCCGATCCGGCCGCCGCGGCTTTTCCCGCCCGGCGCCTGACGAAGATCGGCGGGGACTTCATCAGCTGGGCGCCGGACGGCAAGAGCGCGCTCTGGGCGCTGGGCGCGAGCATCTTCGGCTGGGACTTCGCCCAGGCCGACTCGGCCATCAAGCGGAAGGCCGCCGTCGACTCGACCCGGGCGGACTCGGTGAAAGCCTTGGGCGCCGCAGCCGATTCCAGCCTCAAGGCACGGGTGGACTCGCTGGCCAAGCTGCCGGGATACGAACCTGGACGCATCAATGTGGCGCTCAAGGTGAATCGCGATGTTCCGCTCGGGACCATCGTGCTCCGAGGCGCCCGCATCGTCAGCATGAAGGGCGATGAAGTGATCGAGGGCGGTGAGATCGTCGTCACCGACAACCGCATCGTCTCGGTCGGGCCCGCCGGCTCGACCACGATTCCCATCGGTGCCAAGGTGATGGATCTGTCGGGCAAGACGATCATCCCCGGATTCATCGACATCCATGCCCATCCCTGGGCGGCCTTCGGCGTGCACCAGCCGCAGGTCTGGAAGTACCTCGCCAATCTGGCGTGGGGGGTCACCACCATCCGCGACCCGCAAGCCAATACCACCGACGTCCTGACCTACGCCGACCAGGTCGAGGCCGGTGAACTGCTCGGCCCGCGCATCTACCACACCGGCCCCGGCCTCTTCGGGCCGTTTATCGAGGAGCCGTTCAGCTCCCTCGATGATGTGCGCAACGCCCTTCGGCGCTACAGCGAGTTCTATCACACCGCCACCATCAAGCAGTACATGGCCGGCAACCGGAAGCAGCGCCAGTGGGTCATCATGGGGGCAAAGGAACAGGGGCTGATGCCGACCACCGAAGGCGGCCTCGACTTCAAGATGAACATGACGGTCGCCATGGACGGTTACCCGGGGCACGAGCACAGCCTGCCGATCATGCCGCTCTACCGGGACGCCGTCGAGCTGTTCGCCAAGTCAGGCATCACCTATACCCCGACCCTGCTGGTCTCGTACGGCGGCCCATGGAGCGAGAACTACTTCTACGAGCGCTACGACATTCACGACATGCCCAAGGTCCGCCGCTTCATCCCGCACTCCGACATCGATGCGCGCGCTGAGCGCCGCCCCTGGTTCCGTGACAACCAGTACGTCTTCCCGCGGCTCGCCGAGGGAGTGAAGAAGATCATCGAAGCGGGCGGGTATGTCGGCCTCGGCGGCCATGGACAGCTCGACGGACTCGGCGATCACTGGGAGCTGTGGGCGATGGCGGCCGGCGGGGTGAAGCCGCACGACGTGCTCCGTGCCGGCACCATCTTCGGCGCCCGCGCGATCGGCCTGGCACAGGACCTCGGCTCACTGGAGCCGGGCAAGCTGGCCGACCTCATCGTGCTGGACGGCAACCCGCTGGAGGACATCCACAACACCAATACGATTCAGTACGTCATGAAGAATGGCCGGCTCTACGAGGGGGAGACGCTGGACGAGGTCTACCCGCGCCGCCGCGTGCTCGAGCCACAATGGTGGTGGCGCCGCGATGCGGGCGACATCGGGTCGGCGCACCCCTTCGGCGAAGAGGATGGCGTTTTACGCCAATGAGGCCAGCTCCTCAATCGCCCGCGCCAGACTGGCCCGCCGTACGGGCGACCCACCGGGTCGCCCAGCTGTCGCTCATCCTCACACTCAGCGCCTGCGCCCCGCAGCCCCGGACGCAACAGAGGGCGACCGCGCCTGCGCCGCGGGCCACCCTGGCTATCATCGAGCAGCACTACCAGCGCCTGCGCTACTGGGATGACCAGCGCCGCCTGCTCGAGGGACTCGGTCAGAACACCACCCCGTCAGGCGTTGCCAGCGCGGCGGTCGCGGAGAGCCTGCAGGCCCAGCGGCGACTGCTGGGCGCCGATCTCGCGGTGGCGCCCGCACCACTATCCGGGAGCGATGACGCCATCGCGCTCGCGATGATTCAGGCGGAGTGGCAGGGAGGTCTCGCCGGTGCCGCGTCGACCTCGGACGCCGACAGTCCAATGGATCCCGCGCCACCGGTATGTGACTACGATCCCGCTACGGTGGCGACGGGACCCAATCCGCTGGGCGCCCTCACCGATCGGGTCTTTTCCTGTTACGGTCGGGCGGCCAGCCTGATCATCGTGGAGCCGGACACACTCAACCGGCTCGGCATCCTCGGCCGGCTCGCCCGCGAGGAGTCATCCACTCGACGCAAG